>CAZRNK010000136.1:0-5969 GCA_964601435.1 uncultured Oscillospiraceae bacterium
CCGTCCCATCTACCCGGAAGTGTTCATCTTGTTATTGCAATTTGCGGTTGGATAAAAACTTCCCCTGCCTGGGTGAATGCACGCGCACCTGCGCCCGGGCACGCTTTGTGCCCGCTGCGCCCGGACAGCACCTCCATTGTAGCCCAGGCCCCGAAAGATGTCAAGGCGCAGTTTCCGGCGGAGGCCGCACGCCTACAGCCATCTCCGGCAGGCGCGCTTTCAGCAGCTTCAGCAGGGCAAATACCTGCGTCTCATCCTCCAGCTCAATGACAGCCAGGTCCTCCGTCCCCGCACACACCACCAGGCATTCCCGGTTCCGCGTGGAAATGCCGCAGCAGACCCGGGACTGCAGGGGCTCAATGCGCCGGAAGGCCCTGTCTATCTCCGCCAGGGGCACAAAGCGCTGCTGCAGGCCCTGCCGGTAATAGAGGCAGTGCCCCCCCACCCGGGCTCGGCCGCAGCGCTGGGCCTGCATGAAATCCGCCGTCAAGGCGCTGTCGCGTACCGCAGCTCCGCTGCTGTCCACAAAAAGAAGCTCTGCCATTTTGCACCCCCCGCTCCATCCCGCCGCCGCTGGAAAAACTTCACGCGGCCGGATTGTGATACGACAGTAGTATACACGCCGCCGGACTTTTTGTAAAGCGGCCCGCCCTTGCAAATCCGGCGGACAACCCGTATAATAGACGCATCATTTTCACTTCTCTGCTCCAATGAAGGCTCCAAAAGGGGAATATTCATGACACTTTCCAGCAAGAAAAAGGATTTGCCGGCCCTGGGGGGCTTTTTCGCCCGGGCCCTGCCCTTCTGGGCAGAACTGCCTGTCTCCTGGCGGGAGGACTTGCTCACCGCCAGCGATTTATTGCAGCTCCACCCCGGGGAAGAACTGGAGCCGGCAGCCGGCCTGCTTCTGGTCTGGTCCGGCTGTCTCCGGGGCTTTATCAGCTCGGAGGGCGGACGGGAAACCACCCTCTTCCGAATTCAGGCTGGAGGGAGCTGTTTTGCCCCCCAGGGGCACACCCCACCCCACGGCCTGCAGGCCTCGGAAGACACGCTGGCAGTGCGTCTGGCCGGCCCCATTTGGAATCAGCTGATGGACAGCCACCCCGCAGTCTGCCGTTTTGCCCTGGACACACTGGCCGGACAGATGGACGCAGCTGTCGCCGCCCTGAGCAGCCAGCTCTATATCCCGGTGGAGGAACGGGTGGCTGCCTTCCTGGCCGCACGCATGGCAGAATCCGGGCCATCCCTGGCCCTGACCCACAGCGAAATTGCCCTCCACCTGGGCACCACCCGGGAGGTTGTCACCCGGGCGCTCACCGCGCTCCGCCGCCAGGGCGTTCTCCGCACCGGTCGGGGCACCATCCGGATTCTCCGGCCAGAAGCACTCCCTCCTGCTGGAAAATTCGAATAACAACCACATTGACGCCTCTTTCATGACAGAGGAAAGGGAACTGCACATGGACTACCACATGCTCGCACAAACACTCAAGGCCCTGGCTGACCCCAAACGCCTTCAGATTGTCCACATGCTTGCCCGGGAGGAGCTGTGCGCGCAGGAAATCCTCGCCGCCTTCTCCGTCAGCCAGCCTACCCTCTCCCACGATTTGGCCCTGCTCACAGCCAGCGGGCTTGTCCGGGCCCGTCCGGCGGGACGGCGCACCTATTACACCCTGGACGAGAGCGCCCTCTGGGCCTTTCAGGAGCGCTTAGGCGGCCTGCTGGCCGGTGAGGAAATGCGGGAGGATTCTGACGCAATATTATATTGAATTTTTTCTATCTTTCTTTTCCTTCCGTCCACAGCTTCCTGTGGCAAAAGGGCCGCTCTGGCGGCCCTTTTGCCACAAATATACGCCGTTTTTATGAACTTTTTCCCTGGACACGTTAATTCAATATCTTTGCTTGCAATCTCCCAAAAATGATGATAGAATTTTTTTGTTATTTCATTACGGACATCTATCAAATTATAACAACAGAGGTGTAGCAGATGAATAAGAAGTACCCACACATTTTCAGCCCCATCACCATCGGCAAGCCCGGCGTAATTTTCAAAAACCGGATTTGGACCGCTCCAACCGGCGTCCATCTGCTGGCTGCCGGCGAGCCCTATCCCAATGAGGCTGTCATTGCCCATTACCGGGAAAAGGCCCGGGGCGGTGCGGCATGTATTACCTTCTCTGCCCAGAACATGGACCGCCTTATGCTGGACACCCCCGACCCCGTCCACTCTGACACCAACATCTTCATTGAGCAGTACCACAACTACTGGTACCGCCTCACCAGCGCCGTCCACTTCTTCGATGCCCGGATTTCCCTGGAGCTGCTGTGCTTCGTCCGCCACGGCTATGATGAGAACGGCAACCTGGTCATGTACTCCACCAACGGGGAATATGACGAGGAGATGGGTGAGGAGCTGCCCATGATACCCCTCTCCGAGATGGAGAAGATGGCCGATGACTATGCCGAGGCCGCCAAGAACGCTGTCAAAGTGGGCTTTGACATGATTATGCTCCACTTCGGCCACGGCACCTTTGTTGCCAACTTCCTCTCCCCCAAATACAACCAGCGTACCGATGAGTTCGGCGGCAGCGCTGAGAACCGGGCCCGCTTCCCCATTATGATTATTGACAGAATCCGGGAAGCCATCGGTCCCCGGGTGCCCATTGAGGTCCGCCTCTCCGGCGATGAGCTGGTGCCCGGCGGCGGCAAGGTGGAGGACTGCATCGACTTCCTTCGCCGCGTGGAGGATAAGATTGATTTGGCCCACATCTCCTGCGGCACCGTCCAGGAGGATGTGACCCAGACGGTCATGCACCCGGTGGAATTCTACAAGCCCGGCTGCAACGCCAAATACGCCCGGGCCGTCAAGGAGTCCGGCATCAAGATTCCCGTCCTCACCCTGGGCGCCTTCCAGCGGCCGGAGCTCATTGAAGAGACCATCGCCACCGGCGGCGCAGATGTGGTCGCCATGGCCCGGGGCACCATTGCCGACGCCGACTGCGTCAACAAGGCCCGGGACGGCAAGGAAGATGAGATTATCCCCTGCCTGAAATGTTTCTTCTGCCTGAGCTATGATATGGAGATGGAATTCGGCTGTGCCGCCAACCCCAAGGTGGGCCGGGAATACATCCTCGATCAGTTCATCCCCGCCACCACCACGCCCAAGCGGGTGGGCATCATCGGCGGCGGCCCCGCCGGCATGGCAGGCGCCATTTTCGCGGCCCAGCGGGGGCACGACGTCACCCTCTATGAAAAGGCCGGCGAGCTGGGCGGCAAGATTGTCTTTGCCAAGCATGCCGACTTCAAATATGCCCTCAACGACACCCTCATCTATCAGAAGAACATGGTGGAGAAGCTGGGCGTCAAGGTCATTTTGAACTGCGAGGCCACGCCGGAGATGATTGCCAAGGAGAACTATGACGTGGTCTTTGCCGCCGTGGGCAGCGACCCGGTCATCATCCCCATCCCCGGCCACGACCTGCCCAATGTCACCACTGCCGAGCCCTGCTTCGGCAACCTGGATAAGCTGGGCCAGAAGATTGTGGTTATCGGCGGCGGCGAGGTTGGCTGCGAAACAGCGCTGTACCTGGCCCGGGGCGGCAAGGATGTCAGCGTCATCGAGATGCTGCCCGAGCTGGCCGCGGCCAGCGCCTACGCCCCCTACCTGGCCATCAACGATTTGCTGCCCAAGGAGTGCGACATCCACGTCAATGCCCGCAGCAGCTTTATCACCGACCACAGTGTGGGCTATGTGGACCTCACGGATAACACGGAGCATGAGATTCCCTGCGACACCGTGGTGTTCTCTGCCGGCATGCGCAGCCGCACCGATTTGGCCGAGAGCTTCCGGGACTGCGCCCCCATCTTCTTCAAGCTGGGCGACTGCTTCCAGGCCAAAAACGTCCGCGTCTGCAACCGGACTGCCTTCGACGCGGCCATGCAAATCTAATCACGCTGCCTTTTTCACAGCGAAACAGCGGAACAGGCCCGGAACAAAACAGAAAACAAGAAAACAACAGAAAAAAGGCCGGAGGGGCTCCCCCTCCGGCCTTTTTTGCTGCGCCCTGCTGCACTGGAAAACCCGCCCCGGTGCAGGGGCAAAAACCCCCAACTCTTCCTAACTCGACAGGTTTTCTTCCTAACTGACTATACCCCGGGTAGAAAAAACGCTGGTATAATAGAATAGACAGCAAAGTGATTTCGGCAAGGGGGTACCCCCTTGCCCCGCTGGATTATCCAGCGGGGCAGACCTCCCTGTCGGACCCGGAACAAGGAGGTAAAACATCTATGAGGAGAACAAGGAAGCTGCTGGGCGCCCTGCTGGCGCCTGTGATGTGCCTGGCTATGGTTCCAATTACAGCCCTGGCGGCGGAACCGGCCAGCAATTGGCTGGATGGCGAGAACTATAACATCGAGTGGTACACAGGGGAAACGACAACCTATACCATCTTCACCGCAGCAGATTTTGCAGGGCTGGCCCAGTTGGTGAATAGCGGTATAGACTTTTCTGGCTGCACTGTGAACCTGGGTGCCAATATTGACCTGTCCGCCCACGCCTGGACGCCCATCGGCAACAGCTCCAGCAACGCTTTCGCCGGCACCTTTGACGGCAACGGCTACACCATCAGCAATATGGTCATCAGCGGAACGTACGATTTTTCTTCGCAATCTCACAGCATTGGCCTCTTTGGCTATCTAACAGGTAGCGTGACAAATCTCAATGTGACCGGAAACATAGCGGTTACTGTCACAGCAGGAGAACAGCCAAGAGGAGAAGTTTACGTCGGTGGCATCGCAGGACAGAGCAGCGGCACGATTACCAACTGCGGCTATTCCGGAAGCATCTCCTATAGCAGGATAAGCGGCAGAAGCTCCGGCTATATCGGCGGTATTGTGGGAGATAGCTCCGGGAACATAACAGGATGCTGCTTTGATGGAGCCATCAGCGGAAGCGGGCTGAATGTTGGCGGCATTGTGGGGTGGCTTTCCCAACCGAATGACGAAGGGGCAACATATCAGATTTCCAACTGCTACAATATAGGAACTATTAACAGTACACAGTTTGTCGGCGGTATTGCCGGGGTAATTCACAAAAACAATGACATTATAAACTGCTACAATGCCGGCACCATAAATGGGGCAATCCGTACTGCGACTGGTGGCATAGTTGGTTATTCATACGGGGCTACCAAAATCGAAACTTGCTATAACGTTGGCACAGTGATAGCTGACAGACCAATCGTTGGTGGAGCATCCAACTCAACAACGTTTACAAACTGCTTCTACCTGGCCAACGAAGAGACGGACACCAGAGAAGGCACCACATACAAAACGGCGGAAGAGATGTCAAACCAAGACACCTTTAACGGTTGGGATTTTGATAGCACCTGGGCTATGAGTGACATCGTTGGCCGCCCGGTGCTTCGGGGCAACTCGGAAGAGGGCGACGGCTCGGCAGTACGGCCATTTCTTATCCATAACCTGGAGGCCCTGGCGGACTACGCGGAGAAGATAAACAATGGCGACAGTTATGATGAGGGTAAATATTATTACTATGCCGCCAGCTACAAGCTGACGGCGGACATCGATATGTCGGGCACGTATAATGCAACAACCGGCAAGTCGTGGGAGCCGATTGGGACGGATGACGACAGCTCCTTCATCGGCACCTTTGATGGCGACGGGCACAGTGTGAGCGGGCTATATTGTGTTGTTGAGAAAGATTTCATTGGCCTGTTCGGTTCTGTAGGGTCAGGCGGAACGGTGAAAAACCTATCGGCTTCCGGTCAGATAAGCGGCGGGGAAATGGTTGGCGGCATCGTAGGACAGAACACGGGCGTGGTCATAAACTGCACCTTCTCCGGCACCATTTTAGATGGCGATGAAAGAATCGGTGGCATAGTCGGAAGAAACTATGGCACTGCGGAAAACTGCTATAGTACCGCTACAGTTCATGGGGCAGAAAATGTTGG
>CAZRNK010000137.1:0-4055 GCA_964601435.1 uncultured Oscillospiraceae bacterium
CCAGAAAATCCAGAGGAGAAAGGATGTTTCCCATGACCATTGCCGAGGCCATCCAGGCCCGCCACAGCGTACGCACCTATTTGGACAAGCCCCTGGAGGCAGCCGCCGTAGCGGCCCTGCAGGCGGAAATTGACGCCTGCAATGCGGAGGGAAATCTCCGCTGCCAGCTGGTCACCGGGGAGCCGGAGGCCTTTTCCGGTTTCATGGCCCACTACGGCAAGTTCTCCGGCGTGCACAACTACATTGCCCTGGTGGGAAAGGAAGCCCCGGACTTAGACGAGCGGGTGGGCTACTATGGGGAGCGGATAGTCCTCACCGCCCAGACCCTGGGCCTGAATACCTGCTGGGTGGCCCTGACCCTGCGCCGGGGCGCGGTCCGGCGCCGCTGCACCCAGCCGGGGGAGCGCCTGGCCTGTACCCTGGCCCTGGGCTATGGTGCCACCCAGGGCGTACCCCACACCTCAAAGCCCCTGGAAGCGCTGTACCAGTCAGCGCAGCCCATCCCCGACTGGTTCCGCCGGGGCATGGAGGCGGCCGCCCTGGCCCCCACTGCCGTCAACCAGCAGAAATTCTGCCTTACCCTCCAGGGCAGTACCGTCTCGGCCCAGTCCCTGAGCACTTTCTTTGGGGAAATCGACCTGGGCATTGTCAAATATCATTTTGAAGTGGGCGCCGGCCGGGAGAACTTCACCTGGGCTTAGGCCTTGTTTGAAAAAAGGCCTAACCGGCATACAGCCCGCCGCCGCACTTGGGCGGCGGCAAAGCGCAGTCAGAAACGCTGCGCCAGGCTTTTACCGTGTCCCTGGACAGGGACACGGTTATTTTTTTGATTGTCTGCGTCAGATGTCCCTTTTCGTTTCTGAAATGTTCCTTGTTTTTCCATTTTTCCTTGAAAACCTGCTGTCCACTATAGTAAAATATTATATAATAGTCCGATAGCCTTCCGGGGCATTGGGCAGTCTGGAAACAAAGGGGAGGGAAAAACATGGAACTGGACTATGGCATTGAGCGCAGGCTCGCCCAGCTCTCACCTGCCCTTCATAGCCGGTACCGGGACTGCGTAGTCGTCTCTCAGCGCATGCTATCCCGGTATGAAAATTACTTCCCGGATTTCACCGACCACACGGTGCTCCACACCCTGGACATCCTGGATTTGTGCAACCGGCTGATTGGCAGCCAGATCACGCAGTTCACGGCGGAGGACCTCTATGTGCTGCTGATGGGCGCCCTGTTCCACGATGTGGGCATGGGCGTCTCCTTCTCGGATTTTGAAGAATTCCGCGCCATTCTGGGTTTCCCTGAACCGGCGGACGCCACCGCCCGGGCCTGGGCCGTCCGGGACCACCACCAGGAACTGTCCGGACTGTACCTGGAGAAATACTGGCGAATGCTGGACCTGCCCGGCGAGGGGTATATGCGCGCCGTGGTCCAGGTCTGCCGGGGCCACCGGAAAACCAATTTGCTGGATGAAACGGCCTATCCGCCCCGGTTCGAGGTGGAGCCGGGCAAACCGGTATACCTGCCGTACCTGGCGGCGCTGCTGTGTCTGGCGGATGAGCTGGACATTTCTGCGGAGCGGAACATCAGTTTTTTATATGACGTGGAGAA
Organism: uncultured Oscillospiraceae bacterium; assembly: GCA_964601435.1. Taxonomy (GTDB): domain Bacteria; phylum Bacillota; class Clostridia; order Oscillospirales; family Oscillospiraceae; genus CAZRNK01. Next base: position 1,609 of record CAZRNK010000137.1, read on the forward strand.
AATGCCCAGCGCCCGGGACCGCCGGGAATTCCGCAAGCACATGTCCATCCGCCGGGTGGTGCTGGAGCCGGAGCGGGTGGTCATCTTCGCCTGGTCGGAGGATTCGGACATCCGTGCCGGCATTGAAGAGGTGGCCGAAAAGCTGCTGGACAAGCTGCTGATGTGCCGCACTGTGGCGGCGGAGCGCTCCCCCTTTACCATCTCCCAGCGGGACGTGGTGCTGCGGATGGAGCCTCCGGAAGGAAAGGATGCTGCTTTATGAAAACGCTGGACCGGCTTTTTCACTTATCGGAGCGGGGGACAACTGTCCGCCGGGAGCTGCTGGGCGCCTTGACGAGCTTCTTCTCTGTGGCGTATATCCTCTTTGTCACGCCCAGCTATCTATCTGAGACGGGCATGGATTATACCGGCGTGCTGCTGGCCACCTGCCTGGCCTCCGCCCTGGGGTGCTTCCTCTCGGCGGCCTTTGGCCTGCCCTTCATGCTCTCTCCGGGGGTGGGCCTCAACGCCTTCTTCACCTACACCCTCTGCCTCACCATGGGCTACACCTGGCAGCAGGCCCTGGCGGTGGTGTGCCTGTCGGGCATCGCCTACCTGATTATCAGCCTGACACCCCTGCGGGACAAGATGATTTCCTGCATCCCACCCAGCATGAAGAACGCCATCAGCGCCGGCCTGGGCATGTTCATCGCCCTCATCGGCCTGCTCAATTCCGGCATCGTACAGGCAGAGGGGGGCGCCCTGCTGCTGGGGGAGATTGGCGCCCCCGCCACCTTTCTGGCGGTGCTGGGCCTGCTGATTACCGGGGTGCTGATGGCCTGGAACGTAAAGGGGGCCATGCTGATTGGCATCGTGGCCACAACCCTCCTGGGCTTTCCCCTGGGGGTCACTCAGATGCCGGAATCTACGTCCCTGTCCATGGCATCCCTCCAGCCGCTGCTGCTGTCGCCGGACTTCGGGGGCATTTTGTCCCTGGGGGTGCTGCCCCTGATTACGGCTGTGGTCACCTTTACCATGTGCCTGTGTTTTGACACACTGGGGGCCCTCATCTGCATCGCCGGGGCGGGGAACCTTCTGGACGAAAAAGGCGGCCTGGGCCGCTACAGCCGGGGCATGACTGTGGTTGCGCTGACCACGACAGTCGCGCCCCTGATTGGCGCGCCCGCCATCGGAATCCCCGTGGAGGGCTCCACCGGCGTGGCGGACGGGGCCCGGACCGGCCTGTACACCGCTGCAATCGGCGTGCTCTTCCTGGCTTCCACCCTGCTGGCCCCCATTGCCGAGATTATCCCCGGCGCCGCCACCTCCCCGGCCCTGATTCTGATTGGAATGCTGATGATTCACAATGCCGCGGACATCTACTGGCACAACGTAGAGATTGCCCTGCCCTGCTTCCTGACTATGATTATGATTCCCTTCACCTATTCGGTGGCAGACGGCATCGGCGTGGGCTTCATCTCCTATACCGCCATTAACCTGATTACCGGCAAGGGGAAGCGGATTCCGCCCATTACATACGTCCTGACTGCCCTGTTTGTCATCATGTATGTCCTCTCGGCGATTTAGAACCTGGCAGTCCGGATTTCCCAACACATACCATAAAACCTTCAGCCTGCCGCGTCAGGTGTGCCCTCCGGCGCAGCGGAAAGGAGTGGCCAAAGATGATGAAACAACTGGATAAACTGTTCCAGCTTTCCGCCCGGGGCACGACCCTGGCCCGGGAAATCCGCGGGGGCTGTACCACCTTTTGCTCCATGGCCTACCTTGTCCTGGTGGTGCCCGGCATCCTCTCCGGGGCAGGGATGGACGCCGGCGCAGTGATGACTGCCACCTGCCTCCTGGCCGCCCTGGGCAGCATTGCCTCCGGGCTTATCTCCAACCTGCCCTTTACCCTGGCGCCCGGCCTGGGCTTTCCCACGGTGTTTACCTATACCATCTGCCAGCAGTACGGCTGCTCCTGGCAGCAGGCCCTGGCCCTGGTCTTTCTCTCCGGGGCGGCGTTCCTCCTGCTCAGCCTCAGCCCCCTGCGGGAACGGATACAGGACGCGCTGCCCCGCCCCTTCAAGTTTGCCCTCTCCGCCGGCGTGGGGCTCTTCCTCACGCTGTCGGGGCTCATTAACGCGGGGCTCATCACTGCGGAGGGCAACCTGCTGGATATGGGGAACCTGGCCGCGCCGGGGCCCATGCTGGCCCTGCTGGGCATTTTCCTCACGGCGGTGCTGACAATTAAAGGCGTCCCCGGCGCCCTGATGCTGGGCATGGCGGTGACGGTGCTGCTGGGAATCCCCCTGGGCGTGACCGTCCTGCCGGACTCCATCGTCGCAGCCCCCTCCCTGTCCCTGACGGCGCTGCAGCTGGACTTCACCGGGCTGGTAACCCTGGGGCCCGTCCCGCTGCTTGCCGCCCTGCTCTCCCTGACGATTTCCCAGCAATTCGACGTTATGGGC
>CAZRNK010000137.1:4155-5947 GCA_964601435.1 uncultured Oscillospiraceae bacterium
CAGTAATGTTGTCGCTATGGCGGAATCCGCCACCGGCATCCGGGAGGGGGCCCGCACCGGACTCTCCGCCGTGGTGGCCGGGCTGCTGTTTCTGTGCCTGCTGCCCTTCACGCCGCTGGCGGGCCTGGTGACCGGCACCGCCATGGCCGCCCCCCTGGTGATGGTGGGCATGGCCATGATGGCCGGCGTCACCCAAATCACATGGAAGCATGTGGAGATTTCCCTGCCCAGCTTCCTGATGATTGTGGGCATGACCTTTACCTTCTCCATTACAAACGGGGTTATCCTGGGCGTTATCTCCTATGTTGTGGTGATGGTTTGCCGCAAGCGCGCCCATTTGGTGGACCCGGCGCTTTACATCCTGGCGGGCATATTCGTCCTGTCCGGCGTACTCAGCTCCCTGGCCTGAGCCGGGGCCTTCCCCAGCACTTCTCATGCAGAAAACATTTCACCCCTGGCCGGCAAAGTTTGCTTTGCCGGCCAGGGGTGAGTTTCTTCCTAGGAAAATGCCCTGCCAGAAGATTTTGTATTAAATCCGCGCTACGCCGCTCTCCCGGGCGGCCTGGGCCACTGCCGCAGCCACCGCCGGGCCTACCCGGGGGTCGAAGGCCTCGGGGAGAATATAGTCCGCAGACAGCTTCTCCTCCGCCAGCGACGCCAGCGCCCGGGCCGCCGCAATTTTCATGGCGTCGTTGATGTCCTTGGCCCGTACATCCAGCGCCCCCCGGAATATACCGGGAAAGGCCAGGACATTGTTAATCTGGTTGGGGAAATCAGAGCGCCCGGTGCCCACCACAGCCGCGCCTGCGGCCTTGGCCAAGTCGGGCATAATCTCCGGTACCGGGTTGGCCATGGGGAACAAAATGGCCCCCGGGGCCATGGATGCCGCCATCTCCTCCGTCACCACGCCGGGGGAAGAGACGCCGATAAACACATCCGCCCCGGCCAGCACATCCCCCAGGGAGCCGGCGCGCTTTTCCAGATTGGTCACCGCCGCCAGCTCCTCTTTGATGGGGTTGAGCCCGGGCCGGCCTGCATAAATGGCCCCCTGCCGGTCGCAGAGGATAACGCGCCTGAGCCCCATGGCCATCAGCAGGCGCACAATGGCCACCCCGGCAGCTCCGGCGCCGCTGACCACCACCCGGATGCTCTCCAGGGACTTGTCCACCACCTTCAAGGCATTCAAAAGGGCGGCCAGCACCACCACGGCGGTGCCATGCTGGTCGTCATGGAAAATGGGGATGTCGCTGACGGCCTTGAGCCTGGCCTCAATTTCGAAGCACCGGGGGGCGGCGATGTCCTCCAGGTTCACGCCCCCAAAGCTCCCAAGAAGGAGGCTGACCGCCTGGACAAATTCATCCACGTCCTTTGTCCGCAGGCACAGCGGCACCGCATCCACGCCGCCAAAGGCTTTGAAAAGCACCGCCTTGCCCTCCATCACCGGCATGGCCGCCTCGGGACCGATGTCCCCCAGGCCCAGGACGGCGCTGCCGTCTGTAATGACCGCCACCAGGTTGTGCCGCCCCGTCAGGGTATAGCTTTTTTCCGCATCCTTTGCGATTTCCAGACAGGGCTGGGCCACACCGGGGGTATAGGCCAGGCTCAAATCGTCCTTAGTCCGGATTTCCATCTTCGGCCGGTAGTCCAGCTTTCCCGCCCATTTTTCATGCATTTCCAAGCTGCGTTTTCCATAATCCATTGTATTGGCCACGCTCCCTTTTTCACTTTCTCTTGAAAAAGTATAAACGCTCTTTTCGAAAAAAGCAACCAAAAGAAAGTTTGCCCCTTGCGA
>CAZRNK010000138.1:0-5937 GCA_964601435.1 uncultured Oscillospiraceae bacterium
CATGCTTCTCCTTTTATTTTATATGTGCCGGCGGGAAAAGCATGCATGCCTTTTTTGGCCGGAAATGCCGCCAGAAAAAAAGACAGGCAGCTATGCCTGTCAAATAGATGTTTTTTCGTGCCTAGAGCTCAGGGGGACGGAGAGCAGCTGAGCTGGGTGTTGCCTTTTTTGGTTCAGAGGCACGAAATTGCCCGGGAGTGACCCCTGTGAACTTTCTGAAAGTGCGAATAAAATTCGAGGAAGATCCAAAACCTACGCTTTCAGCAATTTCTTTAATGGAAAAATCCTCAGATAAAAGTTTTTTTGCCGCTTCTACGCGGAAGTTTTGCAGGTCATGGCTCATGTTGCAGCCCCAATGCTGCTTATATACCTTGGAAGCATGGGAGGGAGATACGTGAAAATGCTCCGCTGCAGAATTGACATCCGTATTGGCATCGGCATAATTTTGCATAATGAATTTGCGGAGCCTGCCGGCCAAATTTGTCCGAGGCCGTATTGCAAGACTGTTGTCCTGGGCAAGGCGATCCAGGATAGCGTTCATAACATCGCTGAGTGCAGAGAGGCTCCTGGGATGGAGCAAGGCTTCCACATAGGCTTGGCAGGCCGGGACAGAAAGGGCGCATTCATTAAACACAGTACTGATAAAAAAATCAGTAAAACGGTTTAAATGAAGCGTCATGGTTGGAGCGCCTAACGTCGATGTGTTTAAAGCCGGAAGGAGTTCCCGGTTGAGGATATCCCGGGCGGCCTCATAGTCCCGATTGTTGACACAGCGGGTAAAAGAGAGTTGCCCGGAGCTGATGGAACTGCCGTGTGTTCCCATATGCAGCCCCTGAAACCAGGAATAGAGCAGGACCTCCTGCTCAGGGACTTCCAGAAAGCGGCGGTATTCATCAATCAGCGCACAATCACGCACGCCTTCGGTTATCCCTGCCTGACCATGGTGCATGCTGCTGACAGAAATCAGAAAGGGGAAGCCATATTTATGAGACATTTCCCGATTAATGCGCAGCATGGCCCGCTCCAATTCGTTTTCAGCTTCTCGCTGGTGGACAGTTTTTTTGCCGGCGGCGGGTTGAAAATTGATAATACAATAGAGCTCACCCAAAATGTTGGCGGGCAGCAGGATGTGTCTGGACAAGGCAGCGGCAATTAGTGCCTCTTTGGAAGAATAAGAGGGCTCAGGGATGGCACCGATACGGTTACCCGCTGCGTCAAAGGAAAGGAGCCGGTCGCTTCGGCGCTTCTCACGAAAGGTAACAACAAAAAAACAATCTCCGTTGAACCGGATGCTGCACAGCTGCTGAAAGTCTGGCCGGGACAAGTCAAAAGACCCGCTACCAAAGAGGAGCGCGCCGAGCAGATTGTCCAGGTACATCTGGTTGCGTTCTTGGAGCAGGGCCCGGTTTTCTTTTTCCAGCGCTGCAATCCTTGCTTTCAGGAGGGTTTTCTCTTCCATCGTTTTGACTGCCTCCCCTTCAGTGCCAGAGATTGACGATGCAAAGCCGTATTTTTGCTATATATGACGGACAGATATACTGTTAATATAGAATTAGTATACCGGATTGTGAAGGACTCTGTCAAGGAATAGAGCCATACCCGCAGAAAGGAAATGGGTGGGGCAGGCTTGATTTTATGTGAGGAGGAAGTATATGCGTTATTTTGATTCAGAGAAGCTGCTTGAGCGCCTGGAATGGCGGAGGGAAATCCGAAACATCATGGGCCGTATTTCCCATGACTATTCTGTGAAGCAGGAAGCGGAGGTATATGAGCGGTACTGGAGTGTCCGGCCGGACGTTTGCCTGGGGTTGAACTGCGGATATTACCAGGGGGCGGAGGCAGTGGCCGGGTATTACCGGGCTCTGGGGGATGAGATTGCGCTGTCTTCCAGGTTAATTCAGGAGAAATTCCCGCAGGAATTGGGGAATAAAAGTCAGGAAGAAATATATGGTGTCGGTATGATTACCTACCTGCCGTTTGAGTCCCAGGTCATCGAGATTGCAGACGATGGAGCTACGGCCAAAGGCATTTGGAACATCCGGGGTTCTTACTGCAGGCTGACGAAGGGCGGACCCGTATCCTACTGGACATTTGGATGGGCCGCCGTGGATTTCATTCGGGAAAATGGGGTGTGGAAAGTCTGGCACATGCAGCTGCTGTATAATATAAATCATCAGTGCGGCACAGGCTTTTGTGAGCCGGAAAAGGAATTTGAGCCGGTTTCCGGATTTGAAGGCATTGAGGATTTCCGGATGCCGGAACCCAATGTACCGGGGGCGCTCTTTGCAGTTTTTTATGCTGACCGGCCCAAGGCTGTCTCACCTAAGATTCCTGAACCTTATGAGACATTTGCCGCGACTTTCAGCTACGGTATTTGATGGGAGGCAGTATGATGGAAAAATTCAAAGAATATAAGCGGGAATTTACAGATGAGGAGATGATTATCCATGCCTGGGACAAAGAGTGTATCCAAGATTTGATTGGCCGCTTTGTCCTGTGCTGGGGCAATGGGGACACGGATTGGGCAATTGACAAACTTTGGGTCCAGGAGCAGGGGCATACGGCCGATGCTTCCTTTGCCACCAATATTGGGTTTTTTGTGGGTCTGGATGAGGTGCGCCGGCACCTGACGGCCGAATATCAGGCGCGGGAGCAGGAAACCCTGGATGCCTTTCAGGCTGCCGGACCGGAGAAGTATGCGGGGGCCGCGCTGGGCCTGGGCATGACAGCCATGCATTCTTGTACGACACCGCTGCTGTTTATTTCTGCGGATGATATGTATGCCCGATATCTGGCCTATGACCTGGGCATGAGCGGCCAGGGGAGCCCTGATGGTAGCGCTGCATGCTATTTTGAATTCGGCCTGCTGCTGATAGAGCTAGTGCGGGAGGCCGGTGGATGGAAAATCTGGCATATGGTCGAGCAGCACGACTTTTCGATTGAGAGTGGAGTGAACTACAATGAAGTGCCGACTGTGATTCAGGGATACGACCCGTCAGCCCGGAATTTCGGAGAACCTACAATTCGGAAGGATGTATACGACAGCCAGTTTGGCTGGGAATATCTTTTCTACGATATGCCGCGGCCCTTCAAGACCTATGAAGAGGAGGCGGGCTATGGCCCCAATGGCAAGGTAGGACGGAAATTCTATGAGCGCATTGAGATGCTGTGAGCAGGGAGGAGAGAAGATGAATCAAAAGAAATCCATCCATGACCGCATTGCGGCCGTTGCGGCAGGGCAGAAGGTAGAAGAACTGAAGGCACGCCATGCCTATCTCCATGGTATGGGTATGGGACGTGAGGAATATGGTGCCTTTTGGCTCCGGTCAGACAATTCTACCTTCGGCCACACCTTTGGCCGCATGGTGGGGTTCAAGGAACTGGTACCCGCCCATTTTGGGGAGGCACTCCGGCCCAACCCCTTTGCGCCGTCGGAGGGGCCATCGGGAATGCCTGACGACGTGGAACTTCCATTTATGAAAGGGACAGACAAAGAGATCGACCGACCCACCGAAATGCGTGAAATGTATGATATGCTTGATCTTTACGGCCACAACCTCCAGGGAACTACCTGTCAGTCCTGCCACGTATTGGCTTCCCCGGTCATCGAAGTGGCTGACGATGGAAAGTCTGTCCGCAGCTTCTATCTGACACCGGGGACTATGATGGGGATGAATGGGGCCAAAGGGGGCCGCAACGGCGGCTGGCTCTGGGAGCGATATGGTTCGGAATTTGTTTACCGGGATGGCCGGTGGTGGTGGTTTCATGAGCAGGTATGCCCCGATATAGGGGACGATTATGATGAATCAAACTGGGCACAGGATAGGTTCAGAAAATATCTGGACGGGAACTTAAACGTGGGAAACTGCAGTGCTCCGCCGGAGAGCGGCATTTCTGATCTTCGTGTGGCTCACAGCGACATCAGTATTGTCCAGACTGTACAGGATACCGTCCCGGCTCCCGAGCCCTATGAAAAGCTGGATGAAGCACATACCTATTCGCCGGGCTATACGGAATTTGAGGAAATTTATATCTATCCGCCTCGGAAGGGGTTCGGGGACCCAGCATATTAATTATAAAGACCGACGGCGAATGTGTACGCGGGAAATCCTCAAATAATAGAGACTGTCAAGGCCGCCGCTGAGGTATCAGCGGCGGCCTTGATTTTCCGAAGAGGAAAAAGTCAGCTGCGTATGACTTCGAAGTAATCCCGGAGATAGTCCAGGAAAACAAGGGCATCCGCAGAGAGGTGCTTTCGGCTATTTACAGATAGAATAACGGCCTGCGTAATGGGGGATTCCTGAAGGCGGACGAGCGTGAATTGAGAGCGCTCTGCTACAATATTTTGGGCACTGTGTAAGGTCATGGGCAATAAAAACAAGCTGCCTTCCAGCTGTGAGAGAATAAAATCCAGCTCCCATGACTCCATGGAAATGGAAGGAGAACAATTGCGCAGCCCGCATTTTTGCAGCAGCTGAAATATATCGACAAAGGCGCTGCAGCCCAGCCAGTTGTATGAGGATAGCTCCGCCAGGCTTGGGTGCATATTTTGTGTCATCGGGTGTGAGGCAGGCGAGAGGAATGCAATTTCATCTTCATATAAAACTTCCGAGTGGACGCTGTCCATAGGAAATTTTACAGAGCTGAGGACAAAATCAACGTGCTCATCGGAGAGCATGGTGACCAGCTGATCTGGAGAAGAATATGTCTGATGAATGATGGCAGTGGGAAATTCTTGCATGTAGCTGTGGAGGAGATCGACAATAAATTCTGTGGATGAAGCGGCAAAAGCGACCTGCTGTGCCTTTGTAGAGGCGTTGGAGAAAATGATGTTCAGTGCGTCGTCAATCAGCGTAAATGCCTGTTCTGTGTAATGATAAAGTGTAAAGCCGTCGGAATTAAGGGTGATAGAACCTCTGCGTCTGTCAAAAAGCGTGACACCCAGAGATTTCTCCAGCTTGTCCAGACTTTTGCTCAGCGCAGACTGAGTCAAATGCAGAGACTGAGAGGCGCGGGAGAGGCTGCCTGTTTTTGAAATTTCTAAAAAATGACTGAAATTGGGGAGCAGGCGTGCATAATCCAGATAATTCAAAATAAATCCTCCTGGCTGAAGTGGGCACGCTCCTCTTTTTCAATCTTATATACATATACCTAAACAAGGCAATTGTAAATATAACAAAATCATTATGAATTATTCTCTAAAGTATTGTGCCAAACGTTCATTTTACAGGATAAAAAGATGTAGGATATAATGAATAACAGCAGTACTGCATCAAATCCAACGAAGGAAAGGCGAAAAAAGTGGTTAATGAAATTTCCTTAAAAACTTTACTTGATGAGAAAGTCTCATACAGTGACAAGAAGACCGGCGCTGCATACAGCTGTGATGTTGCAGTCATCGGAGCCGGCGGGGCGGGGATGTGCGCAGCTGTCCGGGCTGCCGAACGGGGAGCCCGTGTCATTGTGCTGGAGAAAGCGGCCCGCATCGGTGGAAATTCCTTTATGGCCAGTATTTTTCAGGCAATCAATACGGCAGAGGACCGAGCAAAGGGAATTGACGAACGGGATCAGGTTTTCAAAGGGACAATGATGTTTCGCCAGGGCGGTGTGGATTACCGGACAGTATGGGCGGGGATAAATGTTTCCGGGACAGTTTTTGACTGGCTGTGTGAAAAAGGTATGCATTTTGACCAGGTCCGCATGCGAGGGCAACGGCATTTTACCCTGCTGAAGCGGGATGCACCCTATGAGAATATTGACCGGGACCCGTCCCATGGCCCTGGATATGCCGGCTCTTATGTAGTAGAAAACCTGTATGCCCAATGTGAAAAGCTTGGGATTCATGTTTTGACAAAAACAAAGGCCGTTCAGATTCTGACAGATTCGTCAGGGGCTGTATCTGGCGTAAGGGCGAGTAAGCCGGAGGGGGAGCTGCAG
>CAZRNK010000139.1:0-5922 GCA_964601435.1 uncultured Oscillospiraceae bacterium
AGGTTACGGTTCATGCTCTGTGCCAGGGTGAAAAGGGTGGTAAAGAGCAGCGTGGCCATAAAGATGGCCAGGATGGCCACCAGGTTCCGTCCCCGGTTGGCCCGGAACAGGCGCCTGGACAGGGCCGGAATGGGCTTCCAGAGAGATTTTTCAGTTTTCATGGCGGGGCCTCCTTACTGCACGATGCGGCCGTCCTCAATACGGATGACGCGGTCAGCCATGGCGGCAATGTCGGGGTTGTGGGTAATCATGACGATGGTCTGGTCAAATTCCTTGCTGGTCATTTTCAGCAGGCCGATGACATCGTCGCTGGTTTTGGTGTCCAGGTTGCCGGTGGGCTCGTCTGCCAGAATGATGGAGGGCTTGCTGGCCAGGGCCCGGGCAATGGCCACCCGCTGCTGCTGGCCGCCGGAGAGGTTGTTCGGCAGGCTGTCCAGCTTCTTTTCCAGCCCCAGGAGCTGCACAATCTGCATGATGAAGTCCTTGTCCGGCCGGCGCCCGTCCAGGGCGATGGGGAAGATGATGTTTTCCCAGACGCTGAGGACCGGAACCAGATTGTAATTCTGGAACACGAAACCAATCTGTTTGCGCCGGAAGATGGTGGCCTGCTCGCTGTCCAGCTGGGCCAGCTCTGTGTCGCCCACTTTAATGCTGCCCTCGGTGGGGGTGTCCAGACTGCCCAGCATGTTCAGCAGCGTGCTCTTGCCGGAGCCGGAGGTGCCGATGATGGCGGTGAAGCGTCCCCGTTCGATGTCCAAATCCACCCCATCCAGGGCCCGGACCTCTGTCTCGCCCTTGCCGTAATACTTCTTCAGCCCACGGGCCTGCAAAATTACCTGGTTTGTCATGATAAAGTTCCTCCTTGTATGGATTTGTGTAAATCTATGTTTCAGTTGCTGTAAGCAAAAAATTTATTCGGCGCTGCGGAGCTTCTCCACGATGCTGCCGCGGTTGAACGCCCGAAGGGCGGCAATGGGGATAAGCGCGGCCACAGGGAGCAGCACAGCGCAGGCGGCCAGGGCGGGGAGCAGGGTGAAGTGGAAGGTGAAATTCCAGAGCCCGCCAATCAGAACCCGCACCACTGTAAAGGCAAAAAGTACAGACAGGAGCAAGCCCATGAAGCAGGCGCCCAGCGCATAGTAGGCGCCCTCCCAGACCACCATGTGCCGGAGCTGCCGCGCCGTCATGCCGATGCTCTGCATGGTGGCGAATTCATGCCGGCGGGTCAGGATGGCAGTAATGATGGTGTTTATCAGGTTGAGTATCCCCGCCACGCCGAAGATGATGCCGATGAGGGAGCCCACAAACCGGAGCATGGTGCGGGTGGCTGTGGCGTCCTCCCGGGCGTCCTCGGCGGAGGCATAGTTGAGGCTGGTGTCCACGTTGGTGATGTAATCTTCCAGAAAGGCGGTCATGGCGCCGCGCTGGTCCTCCGCCACATTGAAGGCGTATTTGTACACGGCCGGCTCGTCGTAAATTGTCTCGTAGATGCTGCTGGGCAGATAGAGATAGAGCCCGTCTCCGCCCACCTCTGCGGGGCCGTTTAGGGTGTATCCGATTTCCTCATCGTCTCCGTTGAGGGCGGCCTTTGCCAGGATGGGGAGCTCCAGGATGGCCGCCCCATCCTTGTAAACGGTAATTGTGTCCCCGACTTCCAGCAGGTCCAGCGGCTCCATGATACCCATGGTGGAGCGGTCCATGGGGATGCCCAGCAGCACGCCGGCCCCGTTTTCCATCTGCGCATAGAGGGCGGCGGCGTCGGTCTCTCCCTCCTGGATGTCCATACGGGCCAGAGCGGCCTCCTCCATGCCGTATACATTGCAGATGGGCCGTCCGTCATCCCCCAGGTTGAAGTTGATGCCGCCTGCGGTGCCGGCATAGGAGATGCCGGTTTCCTCGTGGACATCCGTGTAGACGAATTCTGCCGGGAAACCATAGGTCACATTGCTGTCCTCCAGGGTGTTTTTATAGATGGCGGAGGCCCCGCTTACGCCCGGCTGGGCGTCAATGGCGTCCATCACCGCCTGGGAGAGTCCCTGTTCCCGGTGGGTGAAGCCCTCCAGGCCGTTGGTGCTGGCGGCATTTACCACGGCAAAATCTGTGCGGATGGAATAGGCGACCTGTTTTTCCACATCCACGCTCCCGGCCGCCACCCCCACGCTGTTCAGGAGGACAATGCACAGCATCAGCGAGAGCATGATAAAGGCGGTGCGCCGACGGCTGCGGCCCAGGTTGGCCCAGGCCAGCCGGGGCATGGTGGTGGGGGCGGTGCGCTTCCGGGTGGTTTTCTTTCCGGCGGGGGACTCCACATACCGGAAGGCCTCAATAGGCGGCGTGTTGGCCGCAACCCGGACAGGCTTGCGGGTGGAGAGGAATACGGTGAGGGCGCTCAGCAGCGCCGCGCCGGCGAAAATGATAGGGGAGGGGGAGACATCGATGGCCACATGCGCATAGCTGGCGGACAAGATGGCCATAATCCGGGGCAGGGCGGCCTTGCCCACGAAGAAGCCCGCAGCCAGCCCCAGGGGGATGCCAATGCAGCTGAGCCACAGTGCCTGGCGGTTGATGAGGCGCCTGACCTGCCGCCGGCTCATGCCGATGGTGCGGTAGAGGCCATAGCGCTGAATCTCCTGCATGACGGCGATGTCAAAAACGTTGTAAATCAGGAGATAGCCGCAGAAGATAAACAGCAGCACGACGACGCCCGAGAGCAAAACCGTGGCGGGGGAAAGGGTGGGGTTGGTCATGGTGTTTACGGCGGCGGAGAGGTTGTTTGACTGGGGGGCCTCCGGGTCTCCGCCCATCTGCCGTACCCAGTCGTCCAGCTTTTCCTGGAGCCCTGCGGTGCTGACAGCGGTGAAGTCGGAATAATAGGTGCCAGCCATGTCCCAGTCCTGGTCATAGGTGAAGGCGAAGATATCAGGGTTTGCATCCCGGAAGGCAGTGGAGGCCCACAGCATGCTGGTCTGCGCATTGGTGGCTTCAAACCAGCCGGAGACGGTCATGTCCATCTCATATTCCTGCCCATGGGCGGAGAAGGCGATGGTGACACGCGCGCCTACCTCCGGCTCCACGCCCAAATCCCGCAGGGCGGCGTCGGAGGTGACAATCTCATCGGCCGCCTGGGGCACGCTGCCGTGGGTGGGCATGCAGAAGGTCAGCTCCGCCTGGGTTTCGTCCAGGACGTCAAACTCAATATTGTGGCGGTTTGTATTGGTGAGGAATCCCACCGGCATCCGCAGGCCGTAGCTTTCGAGAAAGTCTGCCTCTGAGAGGGCGGCGAACTGCTCGGGGCTCATATTGCGAAAGTCTCCGTCGGAGCGGCTGCCCTTGAGCATCTGCATGGTCAGCGTCATGGAGTCCATGGCGCCCATGCCGATGGTTGTGACTGTGGTAAACAGGATGGCGGTAAGCATAATGGCCAGCACCGCAATGAGGTTGCGCATCCGGCTGGCGGCGAAGCTGCGCCGGGCCAGGGTGCTGAGCATGGATTTCATAGGCGGTCATTCCTCCTCTTGTCTGCTTTCTGTGGCAAGCATACCACCCGAAAGTCACATTCGCGGTACAGGCGGGGTACAGTTTTGTAACATTGGGAGACAGATTTAGTCCACACCCCGGATGCGCGCTGTCAGGGCTGTCCGCTCCTGGGCACGCAGGCAGGCCGCCGTGATGAGAAGCGGCAGCGCCAGGAGGCAAAGGGCATATGCCGCCGCAGCGAAAACCGGGAAACTGTAGTGAAGATACTCTGCTGAGCGCTGCAGCGTGGAGATGAGCACTGCTCCAGCCAGCGTGCCCAGCGTAAAGGTTAAAAGCAGGTTTGGCAGCATTTGCAAAATGTTTTCATAAGACAGCATAGCCCGGAGCTGCCGCCGCTGCATGCCAATGGAGGCCATCATGGCCAGCTCCCGTTTGCGGACGGCAAAGCCGCTGATAACTGTGTTTACCAGATTGAATACGCTGAACAGAATGAGGAATATGGAAATGCCGTATATTTGCAGCTTCTGCCGGGCAATCATGCTGGAGTCCTGTATCTTCTGCTCCCGGAGCGTCCACAGGGACAAATCGCTGTATCCGTCCACAAGGCTGCGGAGCGCAGCTTCCACGGTATCGCCATTTTCCGCGTAATTTTCCACAGACACATAGATGGCGGCAGTGGTGTTCATGTCTCCCCACAGCTTTTCCATAGTTTCCTTTGCCATACAGAAGGTGGGGCGGCCGATGCCCTCGGAGACATATGCGTCGGAGACAGCGGCAATTTCCAGTTCTATGGTATGTTCCTCTCCATCAAAATAGCTGAAGGTGATGGTGTCGCCGGGCGTAAAAGTGACGCCGTTTACCTGCTCGCTGAAGGCGGCGTTTGTAATCAGAATCGCGTCGTTTTCCGCCATATAGGCATAGGTGTTGTTGCCCTCGGCCTCCAGCGTGAAATATGCCGCATCCTCCGGCGTAAGGGGGTAAAAGCTCTGGAGGAAAGTTGCCCCCTGCAGGCTGATGTTTCCGTAGACCTCGGGCTCTGTCCATACGGACTGAACATGGGGAATAGAGCGGATTTCTGACAGAAGCCCGGAGCTCAAATGCCCTTTCAGCTGCATTTCCGTCAGCCCATAGGGCGCCGGGTAGGTGTGGTCGTACAAATAAGAGATATGGTATTCATTATTTTGAAAGCCGTTCTGCCGGGAGTAGGCCTCGTCCTCCCAGGAGGCCATCCAGGTGGCCGCAGTCATGAACAAAATGCCGCTGAAGGCCAGGGAGAGGGTGGTAAACAGCCACTTTTTCCAGTCCGTTTCCGCTGTAATCCTGGCAAGCTGGAAAGGCGTCGGAAGCCGCCGGGGCCTGGGGCGTTTCACCGCACTATCGCAGCCGGCAGCCGTACCCCTGGCGGCCTCGATGGGGGAGACCTTTGCTGCCAGGGCGGCAGGTTTTCCCACAGAGAGCTGCACTACCAAGAGGGTAAAGCAGCTGGCGGCCAGGCCCAGCAGGCAGCAGTTTTTCAGGCTCCGTCCATCTGGAAGAATGCAGTAGGCCAGGAAGCTGCTGAAGATAAGGGCCGCCGGAATTGCCAGGGCGCTGAGCAGAAAGCCCTCAGTGCGAATCAGGCGGCGCATCTGCTGCCTCGTCATCCCAAGGGTTAAGTACTGTCCCAGGCGTTGGGTGCTGGAGGTGACAGAGAGATAAAAGATGCTGTAAATAACGACGCCGCAGGCCGCCGCAATGACGGCCGACAACAGCACAATCACATAGCCCGCTGTACCGCCGCTTTGAAGAGATGTTTCAAAAGCGCCGTTGATGTTTACATTGGCCCGGGGAATGCCATAATCCATGGCCAGCTGATACACGGCTGTTGTAAAGGTGGACAGCGGCATATCCCCGGCACCCTTCAGGCGGAGAGCGGCGGTGTAGGGAAGGCTGGACATCTCCGGACTTGAGTCGGCAAACTCCCTGGAAACCCGGACGGGATGGGTGAGGTACGTGTAACCGTCGTCTGTATAGCCGCACACGGTGAAGCGTTCCGGACGCCCGTTCAGGTCCAGGGTTATTTCTGCGTCCAGGACGCTCTCCCGCCCCAGGGCCGCCATAAAAGCCCTGTCTACTACGACTTCGTCATATCGCTCCGGCAGGCGGCCCTCGGCCACTGTGTAGGTCCGGATGCCTTCAGCGGCGCTCTCATAATAAATCAGGTCGAAGCGCACGCCGTCTGTTTCAAATTCCGCCCCGCAGGGTTTATAGGGGATGCACATCTCGGTTTTTTCATCGGCTGCCAGGGCGGTTAACTGCTCCTGGCTTACCTCCATGTACAGGACGTGCTGCATGTTGCTGAGAACGGCGTCCTGGGCAATCTGTGTGCCGGTGAGATAGAGGGCGATGGTTAAAACCAGGCTCATGGCGAAGAAAATCGCCGCCAGGGACAGTGCACTGGACAGG
>CAZRNK010000140.1:0-5919 GCA_964601435.1 uncultured Oscillospiraceae bacterium
TATGTTGTGGGCTCCATTCAGTACGGCTGGATCACGGGTTATCCGGATGGCACCTTTGGACCCAATGACGCGATCACCCGCGCCGAAGTGACCGCCATTACCAACCGGATGCTGGGCCGCAGCGCCGATGAGGCGTTTGTGGACAGCCACCAGGACTCCCTGGTGCAGTTCGGCGACATCACCGGCCGCCACTGGGCCTATTATCAGGTCATGGAGGCCACCAACAGCCACGACTACACCAAGGCCAACGGCGTGGAGGATTGGACCGGGCTGAACTGATCAAATAACACGCCGCATATCCAGAAGTCAGGCGCGAAGCGGTACCGGATGCAGATATTGTACGCTTCGTGCCTGACAACTGGATCCCGCTGAAAAAAGTCCCGCAGAAACCGAAAAGATTTCTGCGGGATTTCTTTTTGCCGCCAAATAAATCCATTTTCATCTTTGAATGCGGTCATGTCCTGAAACTTTGTAAATTCTGGCAGCCTCCTGATGGCTAAGGCCCTCTTGTATGCCCGCCTCCACAACCTGCTTCTTGAATTCTGGTGTATCGCGTTTGTTTGGCGCTCCTTTCAGCATAGGAAAGCGCCCCATTTATTATTCAGTATATCACACTGTCTAACAAATGGGGCGCAGCTATTTCCGGTTTTTCTTGATTTCCTCTTTTTCAAGAACTCAAAATTTCATCCATGCAGTCTCACAGCATCTTTGCGGCGCTCCACCCAGATGAAACGGCCTTGTGTACATCTCCTGCCCGGTTGCAGTCTCCCAAGAACCGCACCAGAGGCGCAGTTCCGTAGAAGGCCATAGCTTCCTGGTGCTGGGGCGCAGTGCCTGTGGCGCAGACCACCAAGTGGGCTTCAGCCCGCTGGGTCTCGCCGTTTCTGTCCACATAGGTCACGCCGGCTTTATCAATGGACACATAAGCCTGAACACCTGTCTCGTAGGAGAATCCCGGCTGATTCCGGTAGGCGTCTTCCAGCATGGAGATGTAATGGGCATGGGGTGCGTCACTGGCCAGCATCCGCTGGCGGGACAGAACCTTGACCTGCTTGCCCGCCCGGGCCAGGTAGACGCCTGTCTCCACGGCAGTCTCGCTGCCGCCCATAATGACAATAGTATCCGGCAGCTCTGCGGTATGGCCAAAGACTTCCATGGGCGCCATCACGTTATCCCCGTCGGCACCGGGCAGATCCGGACGCCTGAAGGCTGGACCGATAGCCACAAAGACCGCGTCGGCGTGCATGGCGGACACCAGCTCCGGCGTGGCCGCTGTGTTAAGCCGCACATGAACGCCCGTCTGATACACCTGGCGGATCAGGTAGTTTTTGTAGTCCTCCAAGGGCCATTTGATGTCCGCGTAGTCCGCATGAAGGAGCTGTCCGCCCAGTGCGGAAGCCCGCTCGATCAACGTAACCTTGTGCCCCAGCCTGGCGGCGGTAATGGCGGAAACCATACCAGCGGGGCCGCCGCCGATGACCACCAGCTTCTTTGGTGCGGTCTGGGCGGGGAACAGCCGGTCCAGCTTGTCCTCCAGGCCAAACTCCGGGTTGACGGAGCAGTAGGAGCGGAATTTGTCAGTGTCGTTGGGGACGTGGCACTTGTTGCAGCGGATGCAGGGCCGCACATCCTCGCCCCGGCCTGCGTATAGCTTTTCGCCATACTGGCTGTCACAGATGAATGCCCGAGCCATGCAGAGCACATCAGCCTGCCCTTCCCGGATGATCTTGTCACAGAGGGCTGGGTCCTGGAGCCCCGCCGAAACGCCCACCAGCAGCGTTCCGCCCCGGGAGGCAACATCCGCCTTGATGGCGGCAGCGGCGGCCAGATTCGGGCAGGGATTCTCACGGGTGGAGGTAAAGCCGATGGGATGCTGGGGGTCCTGCTCCCCCTGACGGATGGTCAGCAGGTCTATCTTTCCCTCTGCCAGACGGGAAAGCTCGATGGTGTCCTGTACGGTAATGCCGCCGGCTTCCTCGCCGCTGACCAGGCACTCCAGCGGGAAGTCCTGTCCTAAAGTCTGCTTCAGTGCGTCGAAGATGTCCAGCAGCAGCCGGGCCCGATTGCGCACGGAGCCGCCGTATGCGTCGGTCCGGTGGTTGCACCGGGGCGAGAGCAGTTGGCTTACCGGGCCATTCCGATAGGCATTGTGCAGGGAGAACATCTCGAAGCCCAGCTTTCTCAGCAGCAGGGCCTCCTCCACCACAGAGTCAATGTGCATCTGCATATCCTTTTTCGTTAAGTCGTCGCAGACAGGTTTGGAGCCAGGGCCACCCTCTCCGGGCTTCGGTACAAAGGGCTCATCCATGTGGGGCCGCAGCTGCTGGCCCATGGGGCTGGTCATGGCGATGGAGCCGTAGAGCCGGATGGCGTCGATCATCTGGCACAGATAGTTATGGGCGGATGGGTCGCCAATATCCAGGGTGGAGAAATGGGCCGGGGTGATATCCACCAGCTTCAGATCCGGCTCCATGGGCCGGGGATGCTCCAGATGGTTGATGTGGACCACTGCCGCTCCGTTTCGGGCACGGTTTGCCATCAAGGTAATCCACTTCTCCGTGGGAAAGGTCTCGGTTCCCTGGATAAAATGGGGCGTGGCTGCGGAAGCGAGCAGCCGGTTTTTCATCAGCACATTGCCTACCTGCAACGGGGAAAGCATGGCACGATATCGATTTGCCATAGGGGTTCAACTCCTAATTCAGAATTTGGGGCTCCACGGCGGTGGAGCCCCAGAATAATTCAGCGGCGGAGATAGCGGTCCAGAGCAGTCTGGTAGATCTCCACGCAGCGCTCCGCGTCCATGTCCCGCATTTCTTCCACAAATTCGGTCCAGTTCTCCAGGGGCTCATCTCCGATAATAAACTTGATGAGCTTTTCGGAGATCATGGTGGACAAGTCGGAGTAAATGGAGCTGAGCTCGCTGTTCTCGTCCTCGGTCATGGTGATCTCCGGCAGGACGTAGGCATCGTCGATATTGCTGGACCAGATTCTCTGAGCCTCCAGCTGGGCATCGCTGTACAGGCCAAAGGAGGCGCTGGCGTCCACCACCGTAGGAACCATGACCATGGTGTACAGCAATTGGCAGGTCTTGAAGGTGTCGCCGTCGGGATTAGCGGTCATCAGCTCCGTGTACTGGGGCTTGCCGCTCTCGTCCATCGTGTAGCTCTCGCCCTCAATGCCATAGTTGGCCAAAAGGATGCCCTCGTCGGTAAACCAGTAGTTGACCCAAGACATGACGGTTTCCGGATTTTCGCAGGTGGCTGCCACAGAATAGCTGGTCAGACCTGTACGATCCGAATCGAAGTGCGTAATGTCGCCCTCCGTCTGAACCGGATCTGTAATGGCCACGCAGTGGAACCCCGCATCGGTGGCGCTGTCATCGTAGGACTGCATCTGGCTCACATCGCCGAACCAGATACCGGTCTGGCCGGAGGTCACATAGCCTGCCAGGCTAGGGCCGTTGGTGTCCGCGTCACAGCTGATAAAGTCCCGGCTGATGAGCCCCTCGGTATACCACTGGTTCAGCAGGGTCACATAGTCCAGGAAGCCGTCCTCCAGCAGGGAAAATTTTACTACGCCGTCCACCTGGTAGAATGGGTCGGTGACCCGTCCCCCGGCATTGGCGGTATAGCTGAGGACCCCAAAGCCCGAGGCAAAGTAGTTGTTCTGCGCAGAGACGGTATTGGGCAGCAGGAAGGTGTATTCGGGATCGTAGGCAGACTTAAAGGCAACCAGCACCTCATGCCAATCGTCATAGGTGACCGGGGTCTCCATGCCTAGGGCATCCAGCCAATCTTGGCGGATCATGGGGCCGGTGGAGGGGCCCAGATCCTCGTTGAAGAAAGAGGTCAGCTCTACCACATAGCCGCTGTCGGTGAGGGAATCCTGCTCGTCCTCTGCTGTACGGGTGCGGTAGCGGTTATAGTCCGGGGCATATTCCAAGTAGGGGGACACATCCATCAGAATGTCGTCAGCCACAGCCACCTCGCCGCCGCCGGGATAGTTAGACGCGGCATTGGGGATCAAATCCGGAAGCGTACCCGCCGCAGCCCACAGGGTCAGGGCTTCCGCATCGCCCATGCCGCCGGCGGAGACAAACTCGATATGGACGCCGGTGCGCTGTTCGACCTCCTGGAACACCGTGTGCTCGTTGTAATCCGTGAACCGGGTGCCCACGCCGCCGGGCATATCAAAGGACATGCTGACTGTCAGATCATCGCCGGTCAGAGGATATTCGATGGCAGAC
This sequence comes from uncultured Oscillospiraceae bacterium, assembly GCA_964601435.1. Lineage (GTDB taxonomy): Bacteria > Bacillota > Clostridia > Oscillospirales > Oscillospiraceae > CAZRNK01. Next base: position 4,247 of record CAZRNK010000140.1, read on the forward strand.
CGGTTCTCTTCCGACCCCTGGGCAGTGGACTCCTCAGAAGCAGAGGCAGATGTTTCCACTGCCGATGCGGGCTCTGCCGCGCCGGTTTCCTGGGCAGGAACTGCGCCGGAATCGGAGCTGCTTTCGGCGCCGCAGGCACAGAGGGCCGCCAACACGGCAATGCTCAACAGAACTGCAATGGTTCTTTTGCATTTCACAACAATTCCTCCTGTCGTATTTGAGATACTCCCAGTATAGCCGACGGGAGGTTTTTCTGTAAACCGGCAGAAACTGACCGGAATCCGGCAGAATCTGAACCCTAGCGCCGCTTTTCCCGGTAGGCGGAGGGCGTGCAGCCGGTGACGTTTTTGAAGGTGCGTGCAAAGGTCTGGTCGCTCAAATACCCCACCTGCCGGGCGATTTCACGGATCTTCAGGTTTGTAGTACTCAGCAGGACCATAGCCTTGGAGATGCGCTTGTTTTGCAGATAGGAAAGCACGCCAGTACCTTTCTCCCGCTTGAAGATGCGGGAAAGATAAGAGGGGCTGATTTTGAAGATGCCGGACAGGGCGTCAATGCTGAGATCCGGGTCTGCATAGTGGCGGTCCACATAGTCCGCGATCCGCAGTGCCCGGTTGGCTCCCAGATCTGCCTGGGCACAGGAGAAATAGTCGCAGAGTCCCAGCGCTACAGAGTGAAAGGTGGCGGTGAGCTGCTCCGCCGCAGGGGCATCCATGATCTTTCGGAAGGCATCCAGCTCCGCCAGGAAATCCACATCTCCACCGGAAGTGATCTCGGCGGTCATCTGGTTCACCAGCCCCAGCAGGCGGCGCTTTTCCAGCATCAACGTATTCCGGCTATCCAGCGCCCCAGAGGCAGACCTCTGGGACAGTGCCGCCAAGGCGCCCGCCCGGTCTCCCTCCAGCACGCAGTTGATGAGCCGCCGATCCCGCTCAAAGGTGGTGTCCATGTTCTGGTAGGTGGCCGCGTCCAGCTGGGCGTAGGACAGGGCGGTATTGCGGAGATCCTGCATATCGATGATGCCCAACACCTCCAACACCTCATAATAGCCGTCATTGATCCCACCCATCCCCGTTTTCTCCTGGCTGACCGCCACAGCCACCGGATGCAGCGGTGCGATTTTTTTCACCAGTGCCTGCCCCAACGTCAGGGGCGCGGCACCGCCCGTCCCATTCCGGCATAGAACCGCAATGTATACATCGTTCTGAAACAGCTCCCAGGAATCCCAGCCCGGCGCGTCCCGGAGAAATCCCGTGGCCAGGCCGTGAACGTCCGGCTCCGGCGGTGGGGTCCACGCTCCCTCACTCCGGGTAGCGCCGCACAGCCGAACCCCCAATACAGCAAACTGTTTGGAGGCAAAGGTCAGCCCGGACTCCATCAGGAGCTCCGGCAGACCATCCACCTCCCTGGCCCTGCCCAACAGCAGCCGCTGCAACAGCGCATCCCGGACCGTCTGTGTGATAAATGCATCGTATTTGTTGCGGATCTTCATGGCGGCAGGCATCCCCCTTTGCAGTGTTCCCTCTGATGATAGCAAAGCTTGTGGAAAAGCGCAAGCAGACACGTCTAAATGCGCAGCAAATCTCTCACAGGTTCCAAACCGTGTTTATAGTATGGCACAGGCCATGCGGAAACCCCGCATGGCCTGTATTGCATCTTGATCAGAGGACTTT
>CAZRNK010000141.1:0-5917 GCA_964601435.1 uncultured Oscillospiraceae bacterium
TTTTTTATCGGATACTTACGGAACAGGGATTGAATTTCCTACTAACTTGGTATATTATTAGTCTGCGAGACTTTTTTACTGGATTTTTATCTTTTTTATAAATCACCAGGAGGTGTGTGTCTTATGAGCAGTCCGCTGCTTGAAATTCAGGACCTGCAGGTTGCAGCTGGCGATAAAGTCATTTTAGACGGCCTGAACCTTACGCTCCAGAAGGGCGAAATCCATGTCCTCATGGGCCCCAACGGAGCCGGCAAATCCACCCTGGCCTCCACCATTATGGGCGATCCCCGGTATACCATCACCCGGGGCCGCATTTTGTTCGAGGGCCGGGACATCACAGAGGAAAAGGCAGACGTCCGGGCGCGCCTGGGCATTTTCCTCTCCTTCCAGACGCCGGAGGAAATCCCCGGCGTCACGGTGGAAAATTTCCTGCGCACCGCCCAGGGGGCAGTGACGGGCAAGACGCCGAAAATCCTCTCCTTCCGCCGGGAACTCCAGAAGCAGATGGAGGCCCTGGGGATGGACGAGGCCTATGCCCAGCGGTATCTCAACGTGGGCTTTTCCGGCGGCGAGAAGAAGAAGGCGGAAATTTTGCAGCTGATGATGCTCCGCCCCACCCTGGCCATGCTGGATGAGACGGACTCCGGCCTGGACGTGGACGCGGTCAAGACTGTGGCCCAGGGCGTCCGCGCCTTTCACAACAAATCCAATACCCTGCTGATTATCACCCACAACGCAAAAATCCTGGAGGGGCTGGATATCCAGTATGTCCACGTCCTGGAGGGGAAATCCATTGTGCGCACCGGGGGCCCGGAGCTCATCCGGGAAATTACAGAAGGCGGCTTCGCCACCCTGGGGGCAAAGGAGGCGCAGCATGCGGCCCTTTGAGACAGAGAAAACCCAGGTAGCGGAAATTGACCGCAGCGTCTATGACATCCGGGATGAGGTCCGCGCCTCCTTCGAGGTGGACTCCGGCCTCACCCCGGAGATTGTCGAGAAGATTTCGGAGGAAAAGCACGACCCGGAGTGGATGCGCATTTTCCGCCTGAAGGCCCTCCAGACCTATAACCAGCTCCCCATTCCAAACTGGGGTCCCCCGCTGGACGGCCTGGATATGAACAATATTGTCACCTATGTCCGCCCGGACACCCCCATGCGGGCCAAGTGGTCCGATGTGCCCGAGGACATCAAAAATACCTTTGAGCGCCTGGGCATCCCCCAGGCGGAGCGGGCCTCCCTGGCAGGGGTGGGCGCCCAGTATGACTCTGAGGTGGTCTACCACAACGTACGCGCAGAGGTGGCCGCCCAGGGCGTGGTCTATACGGACCTGGAGAGCGCCCTTACCGGGGAATATGCCGAAATGGTCCGGCGCCACTTTATGCGCCTGGTCCCCCCCTCCGACCACAAGTTTGCCGCGCTCCACGGGGCGGTCTGGTCCGGCGGCTCCTTTGTGTATGTCCCCGCCGGTGTCTCGGTGGAAATCCCCCTTCAGTCTTATTTCCGGCTCAACGCCCCCGGCGCGGGCCAGTTTGAGCACACGCTGATTGTGGTGGACAAGGGGGCCTACCTCCACTTCATTGAGGGCTGCTCGGCCCCCAAATACAACGTGGCCAACCTCCACGCCGGCTGCGTGGAAATCTTCGTGGGGGAGGGCGCCCGGGTGCGCTACTCCACCATTGAGAACTGGTCAAAAAACATGTACAACCTGAACACCAAGCGGGCCCTGGTGGAAAAGGGGGGCACCATCGAGTGGGTGTCCGGCTCCTTCGGCTCCAACACCTCCTACCTCTACCCCATGAGCATCCTCCGGGGGGAGGGGGCCAGGATGGAGTTTACCGGCATCACCTTCGCCGGCAACGGGCAGAACCTGGACACCGGCGCCAAGGTTGTCCACGCCGCCGCCAACACCAGCTCCTACATCTCCACCAAGTCCATCTCCCGGGACGGGGGTATCTCCACCTTCCGCAGCAGCGTCGTCATCGCCCCGGAGGCCGCCGGGAGCCGCTCCGCCGTCTCCTGCGAGTCCCTGATGCTGGACGACCGCTCCCGGGCCGACACCATCCCTGCCATGGACATCCGCTGCGATGCCGTGGATGTGGGCCATGAGGCCAAGATTGGCCGCATCAGCGAGGAGGCCATCTTCTATCTCATGAGCCGGGGCCTGTCGGAAGAGGACGCCCGGGCCATGATTGTCGGCGGCTTCGCAGAGCCCATCGCCAAGGAGCTGCCCCTGGAATATGCCGTGGAGATGAACAACCTCATCCACCTGGAGATGAAGGGCTCCATTGGCTAGAAAGAAGGCGAGAAGGAATTTATGAATACACAAATCAATTTGCTCCCGGTTCCCACCTGGAACCGGATGGGGGTCAACGCCGCGCCGGCGGACTTTGCCCTCCCGGAAGTTCCCCAGGGAGGCTGGAAGGCGGTCCAGCTGGCCCTCTCCCCCCTGCCCGCCGGCCTGTGCCGGGAGACGGAGCCGTCCCCGGCCTATGACGGGCTTACCAGCGGCATGGGCAGCGTCTTCGACAGCTTCGTAAAAGAGAATGCCTGCGCCTCCTGCTACTTGACCGCCCAGGGGGAGAACAAAGAGTGCGCCTGCCTCACATGCACCTTAAACCCCCAGAACCCCGCTGCCGTGACCCGCTGCGGGCTCTATGCCAAGGCCGGCAGCAGCGTAACCGTACTGGAGCTGTGCCGGTGCGAGGGAAACACGGAGGGCTTTGCCGCCTCCCTCACCCAAATTTACGCCGAGGCCGGCGCCAGCGTCCGGCTCATCCAAATCCAGCTCCTGCCCGACACCTGCCGCCGCTGGAGCGCCGTGGGCATCCACGCGGAGAAGGGGGCCAAGGTGGAGCTGGTCCGGGCAGAGCTGGGCGGCGCTGCAGCCGCCTGCGGCTCCCAGGCCGCCCTCTCTGGGGAGGGCAGCGTGTATGAGCTCTACACCGCCTATTTCGGCGACGGGGAGCGGGTGCTGGACTTCAACGACACCGCTGTACACACCGGCCGGGACACAGTGAGCGAGCTGTATGCCACCGGCGTTCTGACGGGAAAGAGCCAGAAAATCCTCCGGGGCACCATCGACTTCCATCGCGGGGCTGTCTACGCTGTAGGCCACGAAAATGAGGAAGTCCTTTTGTTCAGCCCCCAGGTGCGCAACCGCACTGCCCCCCTGATTCTCTGCGGGGAGGAGCGGGTGGAGGGGCAGCACGCCGCCTCCATCGGCCGGCTGGACGAATCAAAGCTCTATTACCTGGCCTCCCGGGGCATCTCCCCGGCACAGGCCCGGCTTCTCCTGGCGGAGGCCCGTTTCGCCCCGGTATTGGACAAGATTCCCCTGGAATCGCTTCGGGCCGAAATCCTGGAGCATATAGAAAGGAGGCTGGCCAGCTGTGCTGAATAGACGTGCCGACTTCCCCATTCTCTCCATGCCGGAGAACGGCAAGCGCCTCGTCTATCTGGACAGCGCCGCCACCACCCAGCGCCCCCAGGCTGTCCTGGACGCAGTGGCGCGCTATTACCGGGAAGACAACGCCAACCCCCACCGGGGCGTCTATGATTTGGCCATGCGGGCTACAGACATCCACGAGGGCGCCCGGAAGACGGTGGCAGACTTTCTGGGGGCGGAAGAGGCGGAGGTCATTTTCACCCAAAACACCTCGGAATCCCTGAATCTGGTGGCCTACAGCTATGGCCTCAGCTTCCTGAAGGCGGGAGACGAAATCCTCCTCTCCGTAGCAGAGCACCACAGCAACCTGGTCCCCTGGCAGCGGGTGGCCCAGGTCACCGGTGCCCGGCTGGTCTACCTCTATCCGGGCCCGGACGGCCGCTTGACACCCGAGGAACTGGACAAAAAATTCTCCGCCCATACCCGGCTTGTGGCCATCGCCCAGGTGTCCAACGTCCTGGGGCTGGCCGCCCCGGTGGCGGACATCGTGGCCCGGGCCCGGGCCGTGGGGGCCGTGGTGGTCCTGGACTGTGCCCAGAGCGTCCCCCACATGGCGGTGGACGTGAAGGCCCTGGATGTGGACTTTGCCGCCTTTTCCGGCCATAAAATCTACGGCCCCATGGGCGTCGGCGTTCTCTACGGGAAGCGGGCGCTGCTGGAGAAAATGCCCCCCTTCCTAAGCGGCGGGGACATGATTGCCAGCGTCCACGAACAGAGTACAACTTACGCCGAACTGCCCTGGAAGTTTGAAGCGGGTACCCGCAATGTGGGCGGGGAGGCGGGCCTTGCTGCCGCCATCGGCTATGTCCGCGCCATCGGCTGGGAGGCCCTGGAGGCCCATGAAAACGCCCTGATTGCCCAGGCGCTGGCGGGCATGAAGGCCCTGCCCTATGTCACAGTGTATGGGGACGCCTCCCCCGCCGGCCGCCATGGGGTTATCTCCTTCAATATTGAGGGGGTGCACCCCCACGATACGGCCACCATTCTAGATGCCGACGGCGTGGCCATCCGGGCCGGCCATCACTGCGCCCAGCCCCTGATGGAATATCTGGGAATCGGGGCCTGCTGCCGGGCCAGCTTTGCCGTATACAACACACCGGAGGATGTGGAAATCTTTCTCCAGGGTCTGGAGAAGGTCAGGAGGTGGATGGGTCTTGGAACTGAATGAGCTCTATACCCAGATTATCACAGAAAACAGCCGCTCCCAGGAGCACCGCCACGCCGTGGAGGGCGCGACCCATGCCCTGGAGGGGGTAAACCCCAGCTGCGGAGACGACATCACACTGCAGCTCCGGGTCAAGGACGGAAAAATTGAAGACGCCGGCTTCACCGGCTCCGGCTGCGCCATCTCCCAGGCCTCTGCCTCGCTGATGATTGACTTAATCAAGGGACAGAGTGTGGAGGAGGCGGAGCGCCTGGCCAAGCTCTTCCTGGATATGATAAAGGGCAATGTCACCGACCCCGATGCCCTGGATGACCTGGAGGATGCCGCCGCTTTACAGGGGGTGGCCAAAATTCCTGCCCGGGTGAAATGTGCTGTCCTGTCCTGGCATACCCTGGAGGAAGCCCTGGAGGGCAAAGGCCAGGGCGAGGCCCACTAAATACGCAAGTTCTATAAAAATCAGCCGCCATAGCGGCCAATACATTATCGGAAAGGATTTGAGAAAACATGGATTCTTATGTCTGCCCCTGCGGCTATGTGTATGACCCCGCCGTCGGCGATCCCGACAGCGGCATCGCCCCCGGCACCCCCTGGGAGGATGTCCCCGAAGATTGGGTATGCCCCGTCTGCGGCCTGGGCAAAGATGCCTTTGAAAAGGCGTAGCGCCAAATACATGCAAAAAAGCGGACGGAAACCGTTCGCTTTTTTTGAAAGGGTAAGAAAGAAATATGCTGGATGAAATGACATTGAAAAACGGCCAGGTGCTCGTCTCTGTCCGTGGACGGAGCGGAGAGGAAGATTTTTATGAACTCTTCGACCTGGTCAAGCAGCTCCTGCAGCCGGAGCATGCCACCTATGGGGTAGACAGCATGTGTGTGGACGGCTCCTTCCGCAAGGACGGCCTGCTGGTCCGCATGAGCAGCGAGTGCGTCACGGACTGCTGCTGCTTCCATTACGACCCCGCCTCTATGACGCCGGAGGATGTGGAAAAAATAAAGGGCTGGCTGAAGGAAATCGATGAGGCGCAGAGCCAGGGGCAAAGGTGACATTTCCATAAAAGCAGCGATACTTTTCTTGCCCCTGCAAGAAAAGTGTCCAAAAGAAGTTTTTTCCCTTGTGAGGGGGTGAGAGCGGTACTTTTCTTGCTCCTGCAAGAAAAGGAACCAAAAGAACATTTTCCACCCATTTCTTTCTCCGGCGAAAAAACGGGTGGAGCCCAAAGAAATACCGCCCACGGGCGGGACGGGGGTACTGTTACTTTTCTTTCTCCAGCGAAAGAAAAGTAACCAAAAGAAACGCCGCAAGAGGGA
>CAZRNK010000142.1:0-3823 GCA_964601435.1 uncultured Oscillospiraceae bacterium
TACATCCAGCACCCCGCCGCTGCGGCACATTTTCCGATACCAGACAAGGCAGATAATTAAATCCGTTACCGAACCAAAATACCAGGCCCACAGCACACCGGTATAATCATGGAGCACAAAATAATAAAAGATATAGCTTAGCCCCACCCGAATTACCAAGTCAATGACCGTCACCAGGAAAAACTTTTTCACCAGCCCCAGGCCCCGGAGCAGTCCGCCGGAGGTGATAATAAAGCAAATCACCAGGTAGACCGGAGAGATAATCCGCAGGTATGTCTCCCCTACCGCCACCACCTCCGGCTCACTGGCAAACAGCCGTACCAGCGGCGCGGGAATGAGCTGGAGCAGCTCCACCACGCATACTGTCAGGCCAAAACAGATGAGGCTGGAAATGCGGTAGCCCTGACGAATCCGCCCCAGCTTCCCCGCTCCGTAGTTCTGCGCCACAAAACTGGCCAGGGCAATCCCCAGGGTATTAAAGCACATGTAGACGAAGTTGTGGAGCTTGGACGCCGCCTCATAGCCCGCCATGGCGTCGGCGCCGCACTGGTTGATAATGCTCTGGACAAACGTATGGCCCAGGGCAATTACCGCCTGCTGAAAGATGCTGGGCAAAGCGATGGCAGACATCTCCCAGAATAACCCGGAATCAAAAATTGCAGGCTTTTCCTCTGTCTCCACCTGCTGAATCCGCCGGACCAGAATCACCGTGGAGAGCACCGCCGCAACCGCCTGGGAGAAGGTGGTGGCCCAGGCCGCGCCGGCTACGCCATAGCCCGGGGCCTCCAGAGGGCCAAAGGCGCCCACCGCCAGCAAATCCAGGACAATGTTCAGCACGCTGGACAGCAGCAGGAAATACAGGGGCCGCTGGCTGTCACCCAGCCCGGAAAACACGGCTGTGGAGGTGTTATAGACGAACATAAAGAATACGCCCACAGAATAAATCTGCAGGTAGGCCACTGCGTCCTCCAGCACCGCGGCATCGCAGCCCAGCAGGTTCATCAGCGGTCGGGCCAGGGCCACCCCTGCCGCCGCCAGGACAATGCCCAGCACCGCCAGGGACAAAATCACTGTGTAGATGGCGCTTTTCATGTCCCGGTAATTCTTGGCCCCGAAGAGCTGGGAAATTACCACGGAGGCGCCCATGGAGGCTCCCGTGGCCACCGCTACGAAAAACAGGGTAATGGGATAAGCCGCCCCAATGGCGGCCAGGCCGCCGGCGCCGGCGTATTGACCCACAATAACGCTGTCGGCAATGTTATAAATCTGCTGCAGGGCGGTGCTCAGCAGCAGCGGCAGGGAAAAGCGGAGGATAACCCCCGCCGGCTTTCCCACAGTCAAGTCATTCAGCACAAAATCCCCTCCTGAAAAACACATCCCGGCGGGCAATAAAGGCCCGCCGGGATGTATTATACTGTACACCAACGCCCACAGTTTGTTGGTCACCCTACAATTTGCGCATTTTTTCCTTTCCGCCCAGGTGAAAGCATTTCCCGCAGACCCAGTTGGTAAAAGGTGCGGCAGCAAACATATTCCAGAAGAAGGCCATGGGAAAATTTTTCAGCACCGTCCCCACCCATATGGCCGGCAGGTTCAGTACCGGCGCTCCGCCCAGGATGACATTGAACAAAATCGAAGCGGCCAAACTCATAGTCGGACACATAATGGCCACTGTCCCCGCCTGGCGCAGCAGACGGCAAAAATAGGGGTTGTCTTTCTCCATGTCGCAGTGCCGCGCGGCAAAAGCCGCTCCGATTCGGTTTCCCCACAGGTTGGAAAAGAGGAATACCAGCAGCCCCATATAGGCCGCCTCCTTCAGAGCCTCCCAGAAAATCCAGCCTGTCATGTTGCTGAATCCGCCCGCTGTCAGGTTGACCCCCTCCCGGATGGCCACGTTATAGATTTCCATCCCAATTGCCATGGCATAGGACATAATGATGCCGAATACAATCTGCTGCTTTCTGTTTTTCAGCATGGTTCTCCCCCGTTTTCAAATTTTCTCCCAAAGAAAAAAGACGTGGGGCCTGAACTGGATTTACGCAGTAACTGCCACACGTCTGGATACAGTATACGGATTTTTGGAATATTTGCAACGGCAATTTTGCACAAAGTTTTTGCCCGCCGCGCTGCGGCGGCGGGCAGGGAAAACCATAACGTTTTACTCTGTGCGCAGGGCCTCCACCGGGTCCTTTTTGGCAGCGGACCGGGCTGGAATCAGCCCCGCCACGACGGTCAGCAGCATGCTGATAACCACCAGGATGGCTCCACCCGCTACAGGCAGCACCGCAGTCAGCTCCTGAATGCCGGTGAAGTGGTGCAAAATCGCGTTGATGGGTATGGTAGCCAGCACGCTCACGGCAATGCCAATCAGCCCCGCGGCCAGCCCAACAATAAAGGTCTCTGCATTGAACACCCGGGATACATCCCGCTTCGAGGCGCCCACAGCCCGAAGGATGCCAATCTCCTTGGTGCGCTCCAGAACAGAGATGTTGGTAATAATTCCAATCATAATGCTGGAGACAATGAGGGAAATGGACACGAAGGCTATGAGCAAATAGCTGATGCCGTTAATAATATCCGTAATAGAGGACATCAGCAGGGCCACATAGTCTGTATAAGTAATCTCGTCCTCCTCATTGTCCACACTCTCGTTGTAGGCTGTAATCAAATCGGCAATCTCATCCTTTTCCGCAAAGGAGGTGGCATAGATGCTGATGGAGGAGGGGGAACCAAGCTCCACATAACTCAGGCGGTCCAGATTCTCTTCATAGGTGGCCTCGGACACCGTAGCGGGCATATAGGTATCATATAAATAAATATACTGCTCCTCTGTCAGCGCCATGTCTCCGGCTCCGGCCAGGGCCGCATCCAGGGCGGCCGAGAGCTGCTCGCTGGTCATGGCAGCCAGCTGCGCCTCTACCCCGGCTGCATACTGTTCCCGGACCTGCGTGGCGATGGCCTCCTCCACCTGGGCAAAGAGGGTTTCGTCGTCCATATCCGCAATATAGCCGCGTACCGTGTCGCCGTCCACGCCCATCTCCTGGGCATAGCGCTCCACAATCATCTCCTCAATGCTCTCCCGGGTCATTTCCGCTGTCTGCTGGCTGACAATCTCCTCCACATAGGCATTTGAGGGCTGGGCCATGGCATCCCGGTATGCCTGCGCCTTCTCTTCAACCGTCAGCGCAGACAGATACGCTGTAATGGCAGAAATCTTCTCCTCTGCGGTGGGCTCGGCTTCCTCCCCGGTGGCAAAGGGCAGCCCGGTAAAGACATCCGTATCCGGATTCGCGAGCTGCTGGACCACAATGTCCATCTTTTCAGTTTCCTCAATGGCATGGGTGGTCAAGGCATTGGTATAGCCAATTCCCCCTGTTGAAAAGGCGCTGGTTGCCCCCTCCTCCGCTCGGGCAATGCCCACGACCTTCAGTGTGACGCCCACGTCCTCGCTGTTAAAGAGGTAGTCCATACCGGCCTCTGTCCCGGAGAGGTCATGATAGCTCCCGCTGGCTGAATCATATTGGTAATAGGATGCGGGCAAAATCAACTTAAAGGTGCGGTCGCATAATTCCTCATAGGACCAGCTCAGCGCTTCGCTTTCCACAGTTTCGCCGTTCATCGCCTTTGTCAGGCTCTCATCCATCTCCGACTGGGACATAAGCCCCAGGGCATAGAGCATCAAATCCGAAATCTGGTTGTTGGCATCTACAAACAGGATTACCTCATCATAGTTCTGGGGCCAGGCGCCATAGAGAAGCTCATACTGGCCCTGTGTCTGGCTGGAGACAGCCTCCCCGTTTTCCCCGGGCAGCAGCTCCTGCCA
>CAZRNK010000142.1:3923-5910 GCA_964601435.1 uncultured Oscillospiraceae bacterium
TCCGCCTGGATGGTGATGGGATAGCTGGAGAGGGTCTCCTCCTGGATTTGGTTGATGTAGCTGTTGATACCCGTGGAAAGGGCCAGAATCAGGGCAATGCCTATGATGCCAATGGAACCGGCGAACGCGGTGAGCACAGTGCGCCCCATTTTGGTCCGCAGATTGTTGAGGGAAAGCGAGAGCGCCGTGAGAAAGGACATGGAAGTCTTGCCCTCCTGAACTGCCGGGACATTTTCCTTTCTTGCCTCTTCCTCCGCATAGGGGTCCGTATCCCCCACCACCAGTCCATCCTTCAGACGCACAATCCGGGTAGCATAGGCCTCCGCCAAATCGGGGTTGTGGGTCACCATAATGACCAGCCGGTCTTTTGCCACTTCTTTGAGCAGCTCCATGACCTGTACAGAGGTCTCACTGTCCAGGGCGCCGGTTGGCTCGTCGGCCAGGAGGATTTCCGGGTCGTTAATCAGGGCCCGGGCTATGGCCACACGCTGCATCTGCCCACCGGAGAGCTGATTTGGGTTTTTCTTGGCCTGGTCTGCCAGCCCCACCTGCGCCAAGGCATCCATAGCCCGGCGGCGGCGCTCCGACTTGGAGACGCCGGAGAGGGTCAGCGCCAGCTCCACATTGGCCAGCACACTCTGATGGGGAATTAGGTTATAGCTCTGAAAGACAAAGCCCACAGAGTGGTTCCGGTATCTGTCCCAGTCCCTGTCGCTATACTCCTTGGTTGAGCGGCCATTAATGATTAAGTCCCCGCTGGTATAGCGGTCCAGGCCGCCAATGATATTCAGCGTGGTGGTCTTTCCGCAGCCGGAGGGCCCCAGCACCGCCACAAATTCGCTCTTACGAAAGGCCAGTGAGACCCCTTTCAGGGCTTCGGTCTCCACGCCGCCTACTGTATAGCTTTTCCGAATTTCCTTTAGAATCAGCAATTGTCTCCGTTCCTTTCCTGGTCTAATGCAGTTTTCAAATCAGTCAACAGGGCATTGAGTTCTTGAAATCCCGTCTGTATGCGTGTCAGCCGCTCCGGCTGAGCTGCCGCTGCCACCCTGCCCAGTTCTGCCAGCCGCCGGCCCACCGCCTCCAGGGCCCTGTGCCCGGCGTCTGTCACCTGCAGCTCCACCACCCGCTCATCCTGGCTGCTGCGCCGGCGCAGGAGAAAGCCCCCCTGCTCCAGCCGCTTGCAGAGTGCGGAGGCGTTGGACTGGGTAATGTCAATTTCCTCTGTAATATCCCCAATGGTGCGGATAGAGCCGTCGCAAACCCCCTGGAGCAGCAAAAACTGCTGGATTGTCAAGCCCTGGTCCCGTGTCAGGGGAACTAGGGTAGCCATAATCGCTTTTCGCAGCAAATAGGCTTCGCCCCAGATTTCCATGAAAAGCTCCCGACAATCCACTGCATCCCGCTCCTTCCCGCAAATACATATACTGCATATATAATCCCATTCATATATGGCTGTCAATAGGCCACATGCAGGATTTACAAATTGTTCACGTCCCTCTGCTCCCCGGTCGCAGAATACACAAAAGCCGCCGGATTTACCCGACGGCTTTTCAGCAAATTTTTCATCTGGACTTCTCCCTTTACAGGAGCATAAGTCCCGCCTTTTCACAGGCCTCCATGGTCTCGCTGTCCCAAACGCTGGCCTGCACCTCTCCGATATGGGCCTTATGGAGCAGCAGCATGGACAGCCTGGACTGGCCAATGCCGCCGCCAATGGTCAGCGGCAGCTCTCCCTGGAGAAGCATCCGGTGGTAGGGTAAGCTGCGCCGGTCGTCACAGCCGGCAAGGGTCAGCTGCCTGTCCAGCGCCTCCGCGTCCACCCGGATGCCCATAGAGGTAACCTCCATGGCACAATTCAAAAGCGGATACCAGAACAGCAAATCTCCATTCAAATTCCAGTCGTCATAGTCCGGCGAGCGTCCGTCGTGGGGCGCGCCGGAGCGGAGGGCGCCGCCAATCCCCTGGATGAAAACTGTGCCGTGGG
>CAZRNK010000143.1:0-5904 GCA_964601435.1 uncultured Oscillospiraceae bacterium
TTCAGCCGCAGAATGGCCTCCTCATAGCCCCGGAAACCGTGGCCATAGATGGAGGCAATGCACCCCTGGGAGATATAGGACACATGGCGGAAGCTCTCCCGGGCATAGATATCGGAGATATGTACCTCCACTGTGGGGACGCTGACCGCCTTCACCGCGTCCAGCAGGGCAATGCTGGTGTGGGTATAGGCCCCCGGGTTGATGACAATCCCGTCGGCACAGCCATAGGCGGACTGGATATAGTCCACCAAATCCCCCTCGTGGTTGGACTGGAAGAACGTCACGTCGATGCCTTCCCGGGTACAGACCTGCCGAATGTACGCCAGCAGCCCCTCATATGTCTCCGCGCCGTAAATATCCTTCTCCCGGATGCCCAGAAGATTGAGATTGGGCCCGTTAATGACAAAAATACGCATAAAATTCCTCCACAATTTTCGCCGCCGCATCTGCTGCGCTGCCGCTGTTTTCTACCTGCACATCTGCAAACCGCGCATACAGGGGGGCCCGCGCCTCCTCCATCGCCCGGAGGGCATCCCGGGAGGCGGACAGGGGCCGCCCGCCCATGGCCAGGGCGTCCACGCCGCGGCAAATCTGATAAATGCGCCCATTCTGAGCCAGGGGGGCATAGTTTTCCTCCCGGAGCACCACCCCCCCGCCGCAGGCGATGACCAGGGCCTTCTCCCTGCCATACTCCTGGGCCAGGCGGCTCTCCAGGGCGCGGAATGCCCCCTCCCCCTGGGCGGCAAACAGCTCCGGGATGCTCATGCCGGCGCGTGCCGCCGCCTCGGCGTCCAGGTCCACAAATGTCCGCCCCATCTCGCTGGCCACAGCCCGGCCAATGGTGGTCTTGCCGCTGCCGGGCATGCCGATGAGGATGACGTTGGCCACCTCGCCGCACATCTCCCGGTAGACCCGCTCCGCCGCCGCGGCGTCCCAGGGACGGCCCAGGAAATACTCCTGGGCGGCGGCGGCCTGGATTACCAGCATCCACAGCCCGCCGGCACAGGGGATGCCCCGGGCCTCGGCGTCCAGAATCAGGGCAGTTTTCAGGGGGTTGTAAATGACATCCAGCACGCCGGACACATGGGGAAAGCGCCCCAGGTCCACCGGCGCGGCCCCGTTGTGTGGATACATGCCCACCGGCGTGGTGTTCACCAGGATGTCCAAATCCGTGTGGTCATAGAGGTCCTCATAGGTGCAGGGCCCCCGGCGGGAGACGATGAGGATTTCCCTGGCGCCTGCGTCGGCGATGACTGCCCGGGCCGTGTGGCTGGTGCCGCCGCTGCCCAGGATGGCCGCCTTTTTCCCCGCAAAGGAGACGCCCGCAGCTTCCGCCATGGCGGCAAAGCCCTGATAGTCCGTGTTGTAGCCCCGGAGGGCGCCATCGGGGGCTACAATCAGCGTATTGACACTGCCAATTTTCCGGGCCTCGTCGCTGATGAAATCGCAGTAGGGCATCACCGCCTGCTTATAGGGGATGGTTACGTTCACGCCCTTGAATGCCCGCTTTTCTAGAAACGGCCCCAGCTCCTCCGGGGCCAGGGGCTGGAGAATATAGTTTTCCAGCCCCAGCTTGTTATGGATGGGGACGCTGTAGCTGTGGCCCAGCTTCTCCCCAATTAAGCCATAGTCCATGTCAGACCTCGCTGTAGCCGCCTAGGAACACGAACAAATCCAGCTCGTTTTCCAGCTCGCTCAGGAGCTTGATGACATTCTCGTCATAGATGCTCCCGGTGAAATCCAAGTAGAACATGTACCGGAAGTCCGCCCCCGCAATGGGCCGGGATTCCAGCTTGGTCATGTTCAGCCCCAGGGAGGAGAAGCGGGACAAAATCCGAATCAGGGAGCCGGGGGTATGGCTGACCTGGAACATCAGGCTCAGGTGATCCGCGCCGGGATAAATTTCCGGCTCCTTGGAGATGACAATGAAACGGGTGTAGTTGTTGTCCGTGTTGTGAATCTGGGGCTTGAGCTCTACCAGGCCGTACATGTCGGCGCAGGCGGGGCTGGAGATGGCCGCCACGTCGTCCCGGCCGCTCTCGGCCACCATCTTTGCCGCCATGGCCGTGTTCTCGCAGGCGGTAATCTTGACGGTGGGCATGCTCTTGAGGAATTCGCTGCACTGGCCGATGGCCTGCTCGTGGGAGAAAATTTCCGTAATGGCCCCCAGCTTCGCCCCGGGCCGGGCCAGGAGGCTGTGGCTCACATGGAGGCGGACGCTCCGGACAATGTGGAATTTAAAGCTGCGCATCAGGTCATAGACGCCGTTGACGCTGCCGTTGGAGCTGTTCTCAATGGGCAGCACGCCGTAGCGGCACAGCCCCTTCTCCACAGCGGAAAAGACCCCTTCCCAGGTGCGGAAATACATAATGTCTGCAAAGGAGAACACCTTGTCGCAGGCCTGCTGGGCATAGGAGCCCTCCACCCCCTGGCAGGCCACCACGGCCTTCTTGGGGAACATCTGGGGCGTCTTTTCCAGCGCAGCGGCAATCTCCCCCGCCACCTTGGAAACCGGATGCATCAGCATACCCTGGTACGAGCGGCTCAAGTCAAAGAGGGTGGAAAAGAGGATGCGGGTGTACCCGTCCATCTCGTCTCCTGACAGCTTGGACACCCGGGCGAGGATTTCCCGCTCCCGGCCCTCGTTGACAACTGTCATGTTCTGCTCCTGCTTGCACCGGGCAATGTCCCCGCACACATGCATGCGCTGGACAAAGAGCTCGGTGAGCTGGGTGTCGATGTCGTCAATTTGACTGCGCAGATTTTCCAAATCCATTGTTCTTTCTTCCTTTCTGTTTGTTTGCATCCGCTATGTGGAAACAGAGTTTTGCTCAAAGTTCGTGCGCTTAAAGCCCCAGCGTCTGGCAGGCGGCCAGGGCGGCGGCGGCCTCCACCACCACGACGGCCCGGGGCAGGATGCAGGGGTCGTGACGGCCGTGGATGGTCAGCTTTGCGTTCTCCCCGGTTTTCAGGTTCACGGTGTCCTGCTCCCGGGCGATAGAGGGGGTGGGCCGGATTACCACCGTAAACACAACGGGCATGCCGTTGGTAATGCCGCCGTTAATGCCGCCGGCATGGTTGGTGCGGGTGCACACCGCAGCGCCGTCCATATAAAAAGGGTCGTTGGCCTCGCTGCCCCGCATACCGGCCAGGGCGAAGCCCGCGCCGAATTCAATGCCCTTCACCGCCGGCACTGCGAAGAGATGCCGGGCAAAGATGCCCTCGGTGTTGCAGTCGATATCCGGAGCCCCCAGGCCGGGGGGCAGCCCTTCCACAGCGCAGGTGATGGTCCCCCCTACGCTGTCCCCCTGGGCTTTGGCCTCCAGGATGATTTGCTCCAGCGCCTCCGCCGTGGGCTCGGCCACACCGCCCACGCAGGAAATATGCGCCTGCACCCGGATGCCCCGCCGGCCCAACAGCAGCTTGGCGACGGCCCCGGCAAATACCAGGGGCGCCGTGAGCCGGCCGGAAAAGTGGCCGCCGCCCCGGTAGTCCAGGCAGCCGCCGGAGGCCACAAAGCCCGCATAGTCCCCATGGCTGGGCCGGGGAAGGTCCCGAAGCTGGCTGTAATCCCCGGAGCGGGTGTTGGTGTTTTCAATGATGGCGCACAGCGGCGCTCCGGTGGTCTTCCCTTCAAAAACGCCGGAGAGGATTTTCGGGTTATCCGCCTCCTTCCGGGCGGTGGACAGGGGCGAGGCCCCCGGCGCCCGCCGGGCCATTTCGGCGGCAATAAAGGCCTCATCCACCTCCAGCCCCGCCGGGACGCCGCGGAGCACCGCGCCGATGGCGGGCCCGTGGGATTCTCCAAAAATCGTATATTCCATGGCTGTCACGCCTCCTCTCGGGTAATCCGGCCGCCCAGGCGTTCATAGTCCGCCCAGAAGCCGGGATAAGACTTGGCCACGCACTCCGCCCCCAGGAGCGTAACCGCCTCCCGGCAACGACTCGCGGCCACAGCGGCCATCATGGCGATGCGGTGGTCATTGCAGCAGTCCACCGCTGTGCCGCCCCGGAGGGCCTCTACGCCCCGGATATCCAGGTAATCCGCCCCTTCCGCCACCTGGGCGCCCAGGGCGTTCAGGGTTGCCGCCACGGTGGAGAGCCGGTCGCTCTCCTTCATCCGGAGCCGGGCCGCATGGACAAGGCGGGTGGTCTCCCCCGTCCGGAGCGCCGCCTGTACCGCCAGAGGCGGGACCAAATCCGGGCACTGGGACACATCTATGTCCAGCGCTCCCGACAGGCGCAGGCGCTCAGAGAGGTCTGCAATCACCCGGTCCCCCTGGGCGGAGGCCGCGTTCATCCCCCGAATTTCCACCTGGCTGCCCAGGGCATTGGCGGCGTAGTAAAACCCGGCCTGGGAGAAGTCCCCCTCTACGGCAGCCTGCGCACATTGGTAGTGTTGGCCGCCGCGCACCCGGTAACCCCGGGCTGTTTCATGGGCCGCCACGCCGAAGCGCGCGAGGGTCTCCAGGGTCATATCCACATAGCCCTTGGACTCCAAGGGGGAGGTGAGAACAATTTCCGAGTCCCCCTCCAGCAGCGGCAGGGCGTAGAGCAGCCCCGTCACAAACTGGCTGGACACATTCCCCGGCAGGGCATATTCCCCCGGCGTCAGGGTTCCCCGGACTGAAATGGCATTGGGGCTCTGGTGGAAGAAAATACCCTTTTCCTGAAACAAATCTGCGTATGGCCCCTGTGGCCGGGACAGGAGGCGGCCCCGCCCGGTGAAAAACGCGCCCCCCGCCACTGCCAGGGCCACGGGAATCAGGAAGCGCAGCGTGGAGCCGCTCTCGCCGCAGTCCAAATGCACCGCGTCCGCCATGCACGCCGAGCAGCTCCCCCGGCGGCTGCCCAGGCCTGTCACGGACAGGGTATCCGGGGCCGTCCAGCGGATTTTGGCCCCCAGGGCCTCCATGCAGGCGACAGTGACATCAATATCCTGGGAGTGGGCCGCATGGGTAATGCTGCTCTCCCCCTGGGCCAGGGCGGCGGCCAGAATCAGCCGGTGGGCCTGGCTCTTGGAGGGCGGCGGGACAATGCTGCCCCGGAGGAGCGCCGGTGTAATGGTTATGTTCATGCAGCTCACCCCTCCCGCGCCGTAAACTCCGGCTCCAGAAGCGCCAGCAGCTTTTCCTTGGGCATGGTGACGCACTGCGCCTCTCCCAGCCGGGCGAGAAAGACGACTGTACTGTCATTCCCGCTGCGCTTTTTGTCCAGCCCGATGGCGGCTGTCATAACCGCCCGGTCACAGGGCAAATCCGCCGGCAGGCCATACATTGCCGTCAGGGCCCGGATGCGCGCCTCTATTTCCGGCGGCGTCACGCCGGCACGCTCGCCAATCCGGGCGGCCCAGTTCATCCCCGCCGCCACGGCCTGGCCGTGGGTGCAGCGGGTATACTCCCCCGCCAGCTCAAAGGCGTGGCCAAAGGTGTGGCCAAAATTCAATATCATCCGCTCGCCGGTGTCCCGCTCGTCCGCCTCCACCACCTGGCGCTTAATCTCGCAGCAGGTGTACAGGACGTCCTCAATATGCGCCATGATGCCCGCCCGGCCGCCGCATTGCTCCAGAAATGTGAAAAAGTCCGCATCCCGGATGCAGCCGTACTTGATTACCTCCGCCATGCCGTCGGAGAAGGTGCGCTCCGGCAAGGAAGCTAAGACGTCCGTGTCCATGAGCACCAGCCGGGGCTGGTAGAAGGCGCCGGCCAGGTTTTTCCCAGCCTGCAAATCAATGGCCACCTTTCCGCCCACGGAGGAGTCCACCTGGGCCAGAAGGGTGGTGGGCAGCTGGATGAAATCCACCCCCCGCAGAATGGTCGCCGCGGCGAAGCCCGCCAAATCGCCCACGACGCCGCCGCCCAGGGCTACTACGGCGTCTGTGCGGGTGAGGCCAAAGTCCATCAT
>CAZRNK010000144.1:0-5880 GCA_964601435.1 uncultured Oscillospiraceae bacterium
TGCCATCAGCCCTTCCTCCGCAATGTCATAGAGAGATTTGCCAAAAATATTGGACTCCCAAATCCGATTTACGTCTCCCTCAAAGCCCTGGAGCAGGAAATTGATAATTTCCTCAGATGCCTTCTCTCCGCCCAAAGCCGGGGACACCTCTGTTTCGATGTTGGCCCGTATCATATGGATAGAGGGGGCGCTTGCCTTCAAACGGACGCCATAGCGTCCACCCTGCCGGACGATTTCCGGCTCCTCCAGGTGCATTTCCTCCGCTGTAGGCATGACGATGCCATAGCCCGTTTCCCGAACGGTCTCCAGGGCAGATGCAACCCGGTCATATTCGCTCTTCACCCGTTTGAGCTGGGAAAGAAGGGCCATCAAATCCCCGTCGTCGTGAATTTCAAAACCGGACTGGTCGCTGATTGTCTCATAGTACAGTGTCTCTGGCAATGTTATGCGTACAGCGGCATTGCCAGTACCCAGCATCAGGCTTTGAATGCCTGCTTCCTGGATTTCTTCCATTTCACCCAGGTCTGCCACAACCTGATATATGTCCCGAATTTTCCGCATGGAAGCCGTGGCCTCTTTCACTGCATCCATGAGTTTTGCCTTAATCGTATGCTCCATACTCAGGGCGTCTACCCAGGCTGGCAAATAGATTCCAAGGGCCGCCACCGGAAACTCGTACAACACGGTCTGCAAAATGTCCGTAATATCCGTTTCCGTAAGTGTCAGGCAGTTGACACAGAGGCAGCTGACGCCAAAGCGCTCTACCAGATTTTGCTGCAGCTCCTGGGCCGCCTCCCCCTCCGGGTCTGCGCTGTTAATCAGAACTGTGAATGGCTTGCCAATGGACAATAGCTCCTCAATTACCCGGGCCTCTGCCTCGGCGTAGTCCTCCCTGGGAATGTCGCAGATGGTACCGTCAGTGGTAATCACCAGGCCGATGGTGGAGTGCTCGGCAATCACCTTGTGGGTCCCCGCCTCGGCCGCCTGGGTCATGGTCACTTCTTCCTCAAACCAGGGTGTCGTCACCATGCGTTCAGCACCGTCCTCAAACTGGCCCACGGCGCCCGGTACCATATAGCCTACGCAGTCAATCAGCCGGACACTGCAGCTGATACCTTCCCCCAGCTGAATGGAAACTGCCTCCTCCGGAACAAACTTGGGCTCCGCTGTCATAATGGTCCGGCCGGAGCCACTCTGGGGCAGCTCATCCCGGGCCCGCTCCTGGCGATAGACGTTGTCAATATTGGGGAGCACCAGCGTCTCCATAAACCGTTTGATAAAGGTGGATTTTCCGGTGCGAACCGGTCCCACGATGCCCAAATATATATCTCCGTCCGTCCGAAGGGCGATATCCTCATAAATTTTGCTGTCGGCCACGCCTATTCCCCCTTACAGGTTGTTTTACTAATACCTATGGGGATAAGCCCTGAATTATGCCGGAACTCTTTTTCAAGTTTTGTCTGGGGCAAATTTATGTATCCTGCCATTGGGCCAGCATAGCCAGCACTGTATCAGAGGCCAGCCTCGCCGCCTCCAGCTCAAAGGCATCAAACATTTCCACCGCAGCGTCATCTGCCATGTCGGAAATACACCGTATCACGACAAAGGGAATTCCATTCATGTCCGCTGTCTGGGCCACGGCGCCCCCCTCCATTTCAACGCAGAGGGCATCATAAGCTGCAGCCAGCTCCATTTTTCGAGCTGTACTGATGACAAATTCATCGCCACTCAGAACATCTCCTATCCGGTATACAGTGGCCGCACAGCGACAGGCCAGCTCAACCAGCGTCTGGTCGGCGGCAAACCGGGTCTTCCCCGGGGGGCCA
This sequence comes from uncultured Oscillospiraceae bacterium, assembly GCA_964601435.1. Lineage (GTDB taxonomy): Bacteria > Bacillota > Clostridia > Oscillospirales > Oscillospiraceae > CAZRNK01. Next base: position 1,827 of record CAZRNK010000144.1, read on the forward strand.
TCCAGAAGGCTGTCGTCGCCGATATCATAAAAATATACGTTTTCAGAGATTACAAGAGACAAGTGGGCGGCCTTTGGAGACAGACTGCCGGCAATGCCGGTATTGATGATGGCATCCACCTGAAAAATATCAATTAGTACTTGGGTGTGCATGGCGGCGTTTACCTTGCCGATGCCCCCCTCTACCGCCACCACCGGGACGTCTCCAATGCGGCCGGAATAGTACGTGCAGCCCGCTTTTTCCAGCGTGTGAATTTCCTGCATGGCCGCCAAAATCGGGGCCAGCTCCGTAGCCATGGCGGCGATAATCCCCATTGTCTTCATATATCATGCACTCCGGTGTACCCACCGGAAGTCTGTCCATGGCAGGCAGAAATTTTCACTTCCAGCTCCGGAAAAGCCCCGGACACCATATTGGCAAGGACAGGGACTACCACATTCTCTGTACAGAAGTGGTCCGCATCCACAAGGTTAATCCCCCAGGCCTTGGCCGCCAGGAACTGGTCATACTTCACATCCGCTGTCACAAAGGTGTCGCAGCCGGCGCGCACCGCCAGCTCCAAATCCCCGCCGCCGCTGCCGCCGCAGCAGGCCAAGCGGTGAACGGGCCGACCTGCATTGTAATAACGCATTCCGCTGACATTCAAATTCTTCTGAATTTGTGCCAGAAAGTCCGATACGTCCATGGGTGCGGGCAGCACGCCCAGGCGGCTGATAGGCTCCTCTGGGTTGAGTTTTCCGGTAACAGTGCCGCCAAGGGCAGACATCAATGCGTCGTTAACGCCGCCTTCTGCCGCATCCAGGTTGGTGTGCAGGCAAATGGCTGCAATCTTCTTTTCTGCCAGGGCCAGCAGCTTCCGGCCTGTCAAATCAGCATCTGTCACCGAGCGGATACTTCCAAAAATAACCGGATGGTGAGAGAGAATCAGCTCTGCCTTTGCCCCGGCGGCCTCCTCAATAACCGGCTCTGTAATATCCAGGGAAACAAGTACTTTGGATACAGACGCCTCTGAGCGGCCCACTAGAAATCCCACATTGTCAAAATCCAGCTTCAAGGCGCTGGGTACACGTGTTTCGAAAAAGTCAGCAATCGCCTGAACCGTTACCATATATACGCTCCTTTATCCTTTCTAAATCCATGCATAAATCCTGAACTTGTCTCAATCGCGCTGCATCGGATGGTTTTGCAGATGCGTTCAGCCCTTTTTGGACTCGCCTCGCCTTCGCCAGCAGCTCTGATAGATACAAGCTGTACAGGCTGTGTCCTGCCAACAAATCCGGATGCCCCGCCAATAGGGCACCCGTGGTATAGGTATGGGTCTCCGCGCCGCCGGCTGCGGTAAAAATGGGATAAAAACATCTCCCCTCCCGCACCAGGTCCTCCTGCGTAATGCGATAACCGTTGTGAATCAGCCAGGAACGCAAATCCGAAACCTTACTCATTGGCTGCAAAATCAGCAGCTTATTTCGGCGTGTCCAAGGGGCTGACTCCAGAATATGAATCATCGTCTCCCCGCCCATGCCGGCAATGATAATTGTATCCACAGCTTCGGACGGACAATTGTCCAGTCCGTCATTGAGCTGAAAGTCAATTTTATCCGCTACTCCATAATCCGCTGCATCTGCCCGTGCCCGGGCCAGGGGGCCGGGCCGGAGGTCGGAAGCCAACAAATAGGCAGCCCTCCCCTGCTGGGCAAGCCAAATGGGGATATAGGCATGGTCGGTGCCTACATCAATCACGCGGGCACCGCGGGGCACAAAGGCGGCAACTGCCGCCAGACGCCCTGATAACGCAAGCTGCTTCACAAAAGCCCTCCTGTTTTAGAACAATAAAAAATGGGCGGAGCTTTCACTCCGCCCATCCTTCCCATACTGGTTATGCTTTACTCCTCCGCACCCAGGGCGGCGTTCAGCTTGGCAACAAAGGCGTCTGCGTCCACACCGTGGACATAGCAGGCCTGCTCCACATTCTCGCCGCTGGACAGGGCACAGCCCATGCAGTGCATACCAATCTCCTGGAACAGAGGCATGGTCTCCGGGGCATTCATGAGGATTTCGGAAATAACTGTATCTTTGGTCACTTGAAACATAGGTGAATCCCTCCATACTAAACTTGCACCGCTATTATACCCATACGGGGTAAAAAAAGCAAGCCTTCTGCGCGGAAAATTCCGCATTAGCCGGTAAAGAAAAGCATCCGGTGGCACCTGAAAGCCAGATGCCACCGGGTCTGAAATCTTTTTCCTTATTATTGCTGCGCTTCCCGCATCTTTGCAAAGCACTCGCTGCAATAGACAGGGCGGTCGCTCTTGGGCTCAAAAGGAACTCTCGCCTCGTCGCCGCAGGCAGCGCATGTTGCAGTGAAATACTCGCGGGGGCCGCGGGCGGCGTTCTTACGGGCATCCCGGCAGGGCTTGCAGCGCTGGGGCTCATTCTGGAAGCCGCGCTCGGCGTAGAACTCCTGCTCACCGGCAGAAAAAACAAATTCTGCACCGCACTCTTTGCACACTAAGGTTTTGTCTTCGTACATGGTGGAATCCTCTCTTTTGATAAAATGTCCCATACGGGCGATAAATATATCGCGAACAGCTTTCGCTGTTATCGCCTGACCAATTTGGCATCCTATTGTGCCAGCTTGCGCCGTATACGCTGGACCGCATTGTCAACGGACTTTACGGGCCGCCCGGTCGCTGCAGCTATCTCCTGGTAGGAAAGGCCCTGCAAATAATATCGCAGGATTTCAGATTCAAAATGTGACAAGCACCTGGAGTAGGTGGTAAAAAGCTCGGTTTCGCTCTCTCTAGCCAGAACCTGTTCCTCAGGGATTCGCCGAATATCTGCAATAGGAGCTGTGTGGGTCTGGGACGCATCGGAAAGGATTTCATCCAAAGATAAACCTTCATTAAGCGGAGCGTGCTTCAAGCGGGATGCAGATTTGACTGCGGATTGAATCCGCCGTTTAATACAAAGCTGTGCAAATGCGTGAAAGCTGGTGTCCAGCTGGGAATTATACCGGCGTATCGCGGAGAGGAGGCCCAGCATACCCTCCTGGGTGAGATCTTCACTGTCGCCGCCGGCCAAAAAGTAGGGACGTGCACAAATGCGAACGAGTCGACTATAGCGCTGAATCAAAACTTCCTCTGCAAGATTGTCACCGGATGCAGCAAGAGCCTGCAAGGATTCGTCGGAAAAACTACTGTAATTTTCCATATATTTTGTACCGCAACTGTTAGTATGATTATAGGCTTTGCCAACTATAAAGTCAAGTATTTTTTACAACTTTTTTAATTATTGTAGAATTCGGTCCCGATTTTTTATGAGATTTGTCAAACGCTGCGCACAATTATTGGCAATTTCGATGCAGGAAGCTTCTACCATAACCCGAATCAGCGCTTCCGTACCGGAAGGGCGGACCAGGATACGTCCCTGCCCCTTCAAATCTGCTTCTTCTTTTTGCACCGCTTCCTGCACTTCTGCATCTGCCATCAGGCGTTCCTTGACAGCATTTCCACCTGAAATTGGGACATTCAACAGAATCTGCGGATAGCTGGGAATCTGGCCGGCCAGTGCAGACACGGGCCCATTCTGCTCGGAGATGGCGCTTAAAAATTTCACTGCCGTCAGCTGGCCATCCCCTGTTGTTGTGTCCCGGAGGAAAATCATGTGACCGGACTGCTCTCCGCCCAGGCAATAGCCGTTTGCCTGCATACATTCCAGGACATTTCTATCTCCCACATTGGTACACACCAGGTTCATTCCCTGCCCCTGCATGAATTGATGGAAGCCCAGATTGGACATCACTGTTGCCACAACGGTATCCTGAGCCAAATATCCCTTCTTTTTCAGGGACTGCGCACAGATAGCCATGATTTTGTCGCCGTCAATTTCCTGGCCCAATTCATCTACGGCCAGGCAGCGGTCCGCATCCCCATCAAAGGCCAGACCCAGGTCATATCCCCCGGCCTTGACAAGCCCGGCCAGAAAGCCCAAGTGTGTGCTTCCGCAGCCGTCATTGATATTTGTGCCGTCTGGGTGGTCTTTTATAATTTCCATTT
>CAZRNK010000145.1:0-5817 GCA_964601435.1 uncultured Oscillospiraceae bacterium
TTGAAAAATATTGAATGGCATGCTATAATTTTTACCACAAATAGGCTTGCCAAAAGGTACACATTTTGACACTTTTTTATGGTTTTTGATAGCGTGCACACACAGCGCGCGTCTGGAGAAAAAAACTGCGCCCCGCCCGGTTTCCGCGAAAGCCGAAACCGGGCGGGGCGCAGTCTGTTTTACTCGGGGGGTTATTGCGGGGCTGCCTGGGCATCCAGCCAGCTCAGAAGGGCGCGGCAGCCGGCGTCAATGTCCCGGAAGGCGGTGTCGAAATCCCCGGTATACCAGGGGTCCGCCACCTCGCCGCCCCGGCCGGTGAAATCCAGGAGCAGATGGATTTTCCCCGCCGGGTCGCCGCCGCAGATGCGCCGCATATTGCGGAGGTTGGCGCTGTCCATGCCGATGAGCAGGTCATAGGCGTCGTAGTCGCCCCGGGTGAGTTGCCGGGCCCGCTTGCCGGCGCAGCCGATGCCATGCTCCGCCAGCTTCCGCCGGGCCGGGGGATAGACCCCGTTGCCCAGCTCCTCGGTGGAGGTGGCGGCGGAGGCAATCTGAAATTCCCCGCTGCGCCCGGCCTGTGCGGCTAAATCTTTCATAATGAATTCCGCCATGGGGCTTCTGCAAATGTTGCCGTGGCAGACAAAAAGGATACGTGTCATAGGAAAGCCCTCCTGAAAAGCAATGTTTTGGGCGGGAAGCATATGCGGGATTCTCTATTGGACGGCCGAAGGATACCGCTGGCGGTGGTCCAGATTCCGGTTCGCGTAATAGGCCCGCTTGGCCGCGTACATTTTGCCCTCCGCTGCCTGGATAAAAGCGGTTAGGTCTGAAATTGTGTCGGACCACTGGATGCCGGCGGAGATGTGGATGCCCTCAGCCAGGAGGGCCTCTTCCAGTTCCATGCACAGGTGGGAGACTGTCGCCTCCGTCATATCCGGCACGAAGATAAGAAACTCGTCCCCGCCAATTCGGTAACTGTGCGTCTTGCCAAACCGGCGGCGGATTTCTGCGGCGATGCGCCGGAGCAGGGTATCCCCTGCCTCGTGTCCCAGCGTGTTGTTCAGCTCGTGGAGGCCGTTGGCGTCGATGTAGACACAGGCCAGAGAAGTTCGGTACCACTGCCGGTAGCCCGGTAAATCCCGCTCATAGCGGTTTCGATTCAAAAGCCCGGTGAGGGCATCCGTCTCCCCCTGGGCCCGGATGGCGTTGTAGCTGCGCATATTGCGGCAGAGCATGCTGAAGCTGAAACCCACGCTTCGGAGCAGGGCAGGCGTAGCGTGGCCGCGGCGCGGATTTATGACGGTGAGAATGCCGCAGAGGGATTCGTTCATGTCCTCTAAGGGAATGGCCGCCAGGCCGGTGATATTTCCCGGCACTCCTCCGGGAAAGAGGGGGGATAGGCCGGCCACATCATAGGCTTCGAAGTGGCTTTGCCCATCCTGGAACAACTTCAGCAGCCGGTCAATATATTCCGGGGCCTCTGTACCGGCGGGACCGGTGGGCAAGCCCTCTCCGGACGCGCTCCAGGCAAAGAAAGCGCCAGGGGCTTCGCCCAGGCCCATCACCCAAAGGGAAACTGCGCTGCTGCCGGTGTTATGGGCAACCTTTTCCAGCGCAGGCGCGATGTTTTCCTGATGCTCATGGGCGTTGAACAGGAGTTTTTCCACATCATAAATATTGTTGATGGTGTCCAGCTGCCGCTGTTTTTCCCCAGTCTCCCGGCGGACATAGCGGAGCATCCAGAGGAAATATAAAATGAAGCACACGGCCTCGAATACCAGGAATAGATTTAAAACATTCCGGATAAGCGTTGCGCTGGAGAAGACCAAATCCTCCGGCACGGACAGGGCCAGGCGCCATTGATTGATGTTCAGCGGGGTGTAGTAGAAATATAGGTATTCCCCGGTAGTGTTGGAGACAAAGACTACATAGTCAGATGTTCCGTTAATAAGCCCTGCCTGATGCTGCTCGTGGTCATAGCCGGGGGCCATGGCCCGCTCGCCCAGAGCCCAGATGTTGCCGGGCTCGGAACCGGCATGCCAGGTGTCTAACAGAAAGTCGCCCGTGGCGCCGTCGATGATATAGAGTGCGGCCCTTCCACCGTAGGGCGAGAAAAACAGGTCCTCCGGGAGCGTATCCAAATCTACAATTCCGTAGAGCATGGCGGTGATTTCCCCGTTTTGCACAACAGGCACGTAATGGCGCAGGATATAGCCGCCTGTGATGAGGGAAGTCTCCCTGTCCGTAATATGGGCGCCCTGGGCGGCAATGTCCCCGAAAGATAAAACAGCGCTGGCGTCCAGCTCCTCTGAGCCGCTTAAAATAACGGTGCCGTCCGGCAGGAGCAGCGATAAATCCGACATCATGCCGACCGTAGTATAAGAATCAAGAATCTCCCAGAGCTCCGGGTCGCGCAAGTCCGGGAAGCTGGCAGCCACGGCGGAGAGCATTTCCAGCTGCTCCCGGTCACTGCCGGCGCGGGTCTCAATCTCCTGCACCAGGGACTTTGCCTCCTGATACAGGGTTTCGAAACTCCGCTGCTCTTCCATATCGTTAATTTGATTGCTGGCAATGAAGGAGCCGGCTATCATCAGCAGAATCAGTACAAGCGTGACAATTAGAGAAATTTGCCAGCGTATTCCGTGTTTTGTTTTCATAGCTCCATCCTCTCAAAGATGTGTGACCGCCGGTGTCCTGTGGACCTGAGGCCAGAGGGGCGGCCGCCGGCAGTATATGCAGCAGTACAGGCCGGCGTGTCAGGGCTCCGAAGGGTTGGGCTGCATATCTTCAGTAAGGGCGATGCATCGCTCCAGCCAGGCACAGGCTGCCTCCTCCCGCATAATAGCACCCAGGAGCACTAGATAATCGCACAGGGCGTTTGCCTCCTCCGGGACGGCGCCGTGAAATTTCTCCTGATTTTTCTGAAGATGCTCCAGCCGGGCCCGGTGCTGATGAAGCTGGTCGCGGAGCAAATCCAGCCGCCGCGCAGGCTCCAGGCAGCCGGAAAAAAAGAGCTGGAGGCGGAACTCGTCCTTGGGTGTGGGGGGCATTTTGTGCCGCTGCTCCAGCCAAGCATAAAAGGCAGCTTTTCCCGCCGGCGTCAGGGCATAGCGCTTGCGCTCCAGGGCAGTGCCGGTAATTTCTGTCGTATATTCCACCAGGCCGGCCTCCGTCAGGCGGCTGAGTTCAGGGTAGATTTGACTGTGTTTGGCGCTCCAAAACTCATTGAGGGTGGATTCAAATTCTTTTTTCAATTCATAGCCTGTCCGGCTTTGCTGGCTCAGCAGGCCCAGAATGGCATAAGTGAGCGTTCCCATGGAAATCCTCCTTTGATATACCGGCTGGCCTTGCCGCTATTCTGGATGTTTTTAGTATACCACAGTCGGGCGGTGTGGGGAAGATTTGATTTTTATAAATGAAATTATTGACATGTAATGATTTACATGTTAAGATAGGCGCAACATACCCGGTGAGGAAAATGAGAAAGGAGTTTTTTTACAATGGATTTCAAGTATCCGCTGCTGTGCAGCCCGATTACGCTTGCGGGTGTCACCTTTGCAAATCGGATGTTTTCGGCGCCTATGGGGGGTACGGACATCACCAACGACGGTTGTATCGGGCCGAAATCCACAGCCTTCTATGAGCTCAGGGCCCGGGGCGGGGCGGCGGCTGTGACGGTGAGCGAATGTATGGTTCACCCGGAGACGGACGGCTCCCACGCCTATCACCTGGACACGGCAGTCCTCAATTCCCTGGCCAGCGCTACCTATACAGCAGACGCCATTCGCCGCCACGGGGCGATTCCCAGCCTGGAGCTGTCCCATTCCGGCATGTATGCGGGGACTTATATGACCGACAAGGCGCGGCAAAGTGCCATGCACCAGTGGGGACCTTCGGATACGGTGCGGCCTGACGGGGTTCCGGTGCAGGCGCTCACCGAGGAAATGATTGCCGACATAGTGGCTGCCTATGGCCGGACGGCGGCATTGGCCCAGCGGGCAGGGTTCGAGATGGTGATGATTCATGCCGGCCATGGCTGGCTTTTAAATCAGTTCCTCTCCCCTTATTTTAATCACCGGAAGGACAGCTATGGCGGCTCGCTGGAGAACCGCTGCCGCTTTGCGAAGGAGGTCATTGCCAGCGTCCGGGCCGCAGTGGGGCCGAAGTTCCCCATTGAGCTGCGCATGAGCGGCTCCGAGCTCTTCCCGGAAGGCTATGATTTGGCGGAAGGGGTACGCATTGCGCAGCAGCTCCAGGAGGGCATCGACCTGCTGCATGTCTCTGCCGGTACGTATCAGCGGGGCTTTGGGGATACCCATCCCTCCATGTTCAAGCCTCACGGCTGCAATGTATACCTGGCGGCAGAAATCAAAAAGCATGTCAGTGTGCCAGTCGCCACTTTGGGCGGACTGAATGACCCGGAGCAGATGGAGGAAATCCTGGAGAAAGGCCAGGCGGACGTTATCTACATGGCCCGGGCCCTGCTGGCGGACCCGGAGCTGCCCCGAAAAGTGCGGGAAAACCGGCCGGAAGAGATTGTCCGCTGCCTCCGGTGCTTCACCTGCATGGCGGAGCGGGCGGCCACCGCTACCCGCCGCTGCACCGTGAATCCCCTGATTGGACGGGAACTGGACGGCGTGGAAATCCAGCCCGCCCCTGTGAAGAAAAAAGTGCTGGTGGCGGGGGGCGGCCCCGGCGGGCTCTATGCCGCTTATACCGCTGCGCGCCGGGGGCATGCCGTCACCCTCTGCGAAAAGGAGGGGGCCCTGGGGGGCATTCTGAAAAGCGAGCAGGCCATCCCGTTTAAATATGAAATGTACGCCCTGGCGGGGACCTATGAACGACTGTGCCGGAAGTGGGGTGTGGACATCTGTTTGAACACCGAGGTGACGCCGGAATATGTAGAGAAAGAGATGCCGGACGCCTTGATACTTGCTGTAGGTTCTAGCCCCCTGACACCGCCGATTCCCGGCCTGGATGGGGAAAATGTGATTTTGGTCAACAACTACTATCTGGAAAAGGACAAGGTGACAGACGATGTAGTGGTCTTTGGGGGTGGCCTGGCCGGCTGTGAGTGCGCCATCCACTTGGGCCAGGCGGGCAAGCGCGTCCATCTGGTGGAGATGCGCGATGCCCTGGCAGTGGATGCCAATGTGCGTCACCGGCCCCTGCTCCTGGCTGAAATCGAGAAGTACGTCACGGTTCACACCGGCTACCGGGGCCTGGAGGTGACAACAGCGGGAATCCGTTGCCAAACCCCTGACGGCAAGGAAGTTTTGGTGCCAGGCTCTACGGTGATTTGTGCCCTGGGCCAGCGCTCCCGGACGGATACGGTGGAGGCCCTGCGCTTTAGTGCCCCCTTTGTCCGGGTCATAGGGGATGCCGGGCGAGTGTCCACGATTACAAACGCGGTTTATCAGGGCTATCATGCTGCTCTGGATGTCTGATAACGCGGAGAAAAGTATTTTTCCTGTCTGAAAACAAATTGCCGCTCCTTTTATCTGGGCCAAAGGAGCTGGGCAAGCAGAGAGGCGCTCCTGGGAGCGCCTCTTTTTATTAAGGTAGCAATTGTAATCCTTCCTGCGCGGGGAGGTAGTAGCTTGCATTTACCGCAGTATTTTGCCGGAAGGCAGTGGGAAATGGAACAAAAAAGGTCCGCAGCATCTGCGGACTTTCCCGGCTGTTTTTGTTTTTCCGGCGCTGAAGGAGAGGAGAATAGGGGGGCAGAGCGGTAAAAAAGGGGGGCTTTTTGACTGGAAATAGAAAAAAATCATTTCGACATTTTTTTCTCGGCGTTGGGCTGCCGGAGAAATTGGA
>CAZRNK010000146.1:0-5776 GCA_964601435.1 uncultured Oscillospiraceae bacterium
TGTCAAACAGCTCCATAATACCGGTATCTTCCTGGCGCAGCCACATGTCAAACCAGCGCCGGATTTTTGCTTCCCGCCCGTCCATCGCTTTCCCTCCTGATAGCTCTTTGATTTACTTTTATTGTAGCATGTTTCTGCGCAGAAGGAAACTGTTTCCGCCGCACGCTCCGCCCTTGCCCAGGCAGCAGGTTTCTGCTATACTTTGTTCAGCGCATTTTGTATTTTTTTGCAGATGCAACCCCTGGTTGCGGGAAAGAGAGCCCAGGTTGGTGGTGTGCAGGCGGCAAATTTGCTACCCTGTACGGGAAAGGAGGGGGCTATCCCCATGACTGTGAATGAAAAAATCCGCGCCCTTCGCAAGGAGCGCGGCCTCTCCCAGGAAGACCTGGCGGAAAAGCTCTCTGTCTCCCGGCAGGCCGTGAGCAAATGGGAGTCCGGAGAAACGACGCCCGAGGTCTCCAAGCTCATCGAGCTCTCCCGGATTTTCCAAATTTCCCTGGATGACCTCCTGGAGGTACACACGCCGCCCAACGGCCCTGACAGCACCGGCGGCGAAAAAGACAGCGCCCCCCAGGGGCTGACAGAGCACCAGTGGATGCAGCTGGAGGCCCTGCTCCGGGAGCAGCAGGCCCAGCAGCCCAAACCCCGGCGCCGCTGGCCCTGGGCGCTTCTCTGCGGCGCGCTGGCCCTGGCTCTGGTTATCCTGTGGGCGGCTTTCTCCGGCCAGCTTCGCGCCATGCAGCAGCGCATCGACAGCGTTCAAAACTCCGTTGGCAGCCTGAGCGGCCAGCTCCAGAGCCAGATTGCCGGCATTGAGTCCGGCATTCAGGACAGTCTGGAGGCCCAGGCCAGTCTCCTGGCGGATTCCCGCTGCTTCGTCAGCACCATCGACCCCGGCACACGCACCATGACCCTCTCCCTCCGGGCCCTGCCCAAACCCTATGAGGCGGACATGTCCCTTTCCTTTTCTGTCGCCATTGAGGACGGACAGACCTTTCAAGCCCCGGCCACGCCCGGCGAGGACTACGGCTTCACCGCGGAGATAACCGTCCCCCTCTCCAATGAGGTCGCCGTCTCTGCCGTCCTGGATTACGGCGAAGGAAAGTCCATTGAACAACTGGACACCCTGTACAGCTATGCCGACGCCGCCAGAATGGAAATTTTCACATATTTAAATTACAGCGCCTCCTACACGCCGGGGGCGGACATTCTCTCCATACGCAGTACCCAATTGGAGGTGACCTTCACTCCCGGCTGGCCCCTGGACGACATTCTCGTCTACCCTGTCTCCGGGGAACTGGAAGTCTATCAAAACGATACGCTGCTGGAGACAATTGCGTTGGAGCTCCCCAGCCGTGAAGAGGTTGAGAAGTACTTGGGATATACTTCCATCGCTTCGCTGCCGGATGTCACTCTGTATATCAGCGAGGAAGAGACGCTCTCCGGCGTCCTTACCCTGACAGACAACTGGGGACAGGTGTATACCGGGTCGGTATTTTCCCTGTCTGCCGCGCCGGACGGGCTGGCATCCGAGCAGGTTTCAGCCGACACGACAAATTTTACCGTTACGCCCCGGGAAACCCAGTAGAAACCCCGAAAAATCCTGAAAAAATTTACTTTCTTTATTGACATGGCCGCACCGCCGTGGTAAACTAACAGGGCCGCTTTGAACGGGCCTGCAAGTGGAGGCATGCCTCCCGCCCCCGACAGCGAGACTCCAAGAGAGGTAGGTGCATTGAGCAGATGAAGCATGCGATTATCGAGACCGGCGGCAAGCAGTACCGCGTGGCCGAGGGTGATGTCCTCTTTATTGAGAAGCTCCCCGCCGAGGCCGGGGACACCGTCACCTTTGACAAGGTGCTGGCCGTCATCGACGAGGACAGCAGTGTGTTCGGTACCCCCGTGGTAGCCGGCGCCAGCGTCTCCGCCAGCGTCGTCAAGAACGGCAAGGCGAAGAAGATTCGGGTCTTCAAGATGAAGCCCAAAAAGGGCTATCGCCTGACCAAGGGCCATCGTCAGCCCTATACCCAGGTGCAGATTGCAACCATCAACGCATAAGCGTTTTCTTCGGATTTTACGCATGGAGGTGTAAGTTTTGGCACATAAGAAAGGTATGGGTTCTACCAAGAACGGCCGGGACAGCGAGTCCAAGCGCCTGGGTCCCAAGCGGGCCGACGGGCAGTTTGTGCTGGCCGGCAACATCCTCGTCCGTCAGCGCGGCACGAAGATTCACCCCGGCACCAATGTGGGCCGCGGCAACGACGACACGCTGTTCGCCCTGGTGGACGGCACAGTGAAGTTCGAGCGCATGGGCAAGGACCGGAAGAAGGTCTCTGTTTACGAAATCGTCCAATAATGGAAAGCAACCGGGACGGGCCTTCGCCCGTCCCGGTTTTTTACGTTTCAGCAAATTTCTGAAAAAGGAGGGCCGACTATGGCCACAACATTCGTAGATAAAGCCACAATCAAGGTCACAGCCGGCAGCGGAGGCAACGGGGCCATCGCCTTCCACCGGGAAAAGTATGTGGCCGCAGGCGGGCCGGACGGCGGGGACGGCGGCCGGGGCGGCGACGTAATTTTGCAGGTGGACGACCACATGTCCACCCTGATGGATTTCCGCTATAAACGAAAATATACCGCCGGCAACGGGGCCGATGGCCAGGGAAAGCGCTGCTCCGGCAAGGATGGGGCAGATTTGATTATCCGCGTGCCCCGGGGCACCCTGGTCCGGGACAAGGAAACCGGCGGCATCATGGCGGACATGTCCACCTCCGAGCCTTTCGTGGTGGCTAAGGGCGGCCGGGGCGGCTGGGGCAACAAGCACTTTGCCACCCCCACCCGGCAGGTCCCCCGTTTTGCCAAGCCGGGACTCCCCGGAGAGAGCCGGGAAATCGTCCTGGAGCTGAAGCTTCTGGCTGACGTGGGGCTGATTGGCTTCCCCAATGTGGGCAAGAGCACCCTTTTGAGCGTTGTCAGCAAAGCACACCCCAAAATCGCCAACTATCACTTCACCACCCTCTACCCCAACCTGGGGGTAGTCTATGTAGACGAAGGGTTCTCCTTCGTCATGGCGGACATCCCCGGCATCATCGAGGGGGCCAGCGAGGGGGCCGGCCTGGGCCACGACTTCCTCCGGCACGTGGACCGCTGCCGCCTGCTTATCCACCTGGTGGATGTCTCCGGCAGCGAGGGGCGCGACCCCGTGGCCGATTTCCACGCCATCAACGCAGAGCTGCGGGAGTACAATCCCGAGCTGGCAGAGCGGCCGCAAATCCTGGTGGCCAATAAATGCGATTTGCTGGGCGAGGACCGCAGCGCCCTGACGGCGCTCCAGGCTCTGGCGGAGCAGGAAGGCATGCCCTTCTTTGCCCTCTCCGCCGCCGCACACCAGGGCACCCGGGAGCTGGTGCGCGCCGCCGCTGCCATGCTGGACCATCTCCCCCCCATCGCCGTCTATGAACCGGACTATGTCCCGCCGGAGCCGGAGCTCGGCACAGCGGACGACGTCACCATCACCAAGGTAGACGACGTCTGGATTGTGGAGGGGCCATGGCTGGAGCGGCTGGTGGCCACGGTCAACTTCGGGGATTATGAGAGCCGGATGTATTTTGACCGGATGCTCCGGGAGTCCGGCATCTTCCAGCGGATGGAAGAGCTGGGGGTCAAGGAAGGCGACACCGTCAGCCTCTACGATTTGGAATTTGAATACAGGTATTGAGTGTTTTGCAAACGCCCGGCAGCCTGGCTGAAATAGCCAGGCTGCCAGGCGTTTCAGTTTGTCGAAAAAGCCCCGTTCGGGGCTTTTTCGACAGCCTAAAACTTATAAACCACGTGAAAATGACCTTCTTCTACTCCGTCCTATCGCCGCCGGCAAAGGCTGCAGCTCGCTCCCCCGCCAGGCGCCCGGAGGTAAAAGCCCAGCCGATGGTCATCCCCTCCAGAGAGACATAGGCGTTGTTGAAAAGCCCGCCGGAGGCGTCACACCCCGCGGCATACAGCCCCGGAATGGCTTCGCCCTGGGTATCCACAACCCGGAAATCCAAATCAATTTTCAGGCTGCCCAGGGAGCACAGCTCTGCCGCCCGGATTTCCACTGCGTAAAAGGGCGGCGTCTCCAGCGCAAAGAGATAGCGTCTGTCCTTGCCATACATACCGTCCCGGCCTGCATGGCAGAAAGCGTTATAGCGCGCAACTGTCTCCTGCAGCCGCGCCGCAGGCACGCCGGTGGCCCGGGCCAGCTCCTCCAGGGTATCGCCGTGGTAGGTGAGGGTACGGCCATAGCCCTCCTCAATTTCCCGCAGAAGTCCTGTACACACCACATTCCCCTGGAGCGGCCCGTCTGCAAAGGGCTCCGCCCCCAGCGCACAAATTCCCTCCGTCTCCAGCGTGCGCACCATGGCGCTGTCCAGGAGGGCATAAAACTGGCTGCCCTGGCGGAAGGCTGTGTTTCCCGCATAGGAAATATCCTCGATAATCGCCTCGCTGGCGAAGCGGTTCCCCGCCTGGTTCACCCACAGGAGGGCCGGCAGGCGGGAGAGGACGCCCAGAACCCCGGGCGTACCGTAGGCGCTCTTTTTCCCCACCTTTTCAAAGGGCAGGGAAATACCGTGAAATTCAATGGCATCCAGATTTTCCGCCGCTGCCCCCGCCGCCAGGCCCATGTTGATGCCGTCGCCGGTCTGCCCGCCGGAGTTGATGCGGTTTACCTTGACGCCGCGGGTGGCCCGGAGCACCATCTCCTCATTGTTTCCATAACCGCCGCTGCACAAAATAACAGCCCGGGCGCGGACCTCCATGCGCTCCCCCGCCCGGTTTTCCGCCAAGAGGCCCACGACGCGCCCGTCCTCCACCAGCAGGGACTTGGCCGCCGTTCCCGTCAAAACCTGGCCGCCCCGGCGGACGACCTCCTCCATCATAGTCCGCATCTCCCGGATTTTCTCGGGGCCCCAGTTAAAAAAAGTCTTGAATTTGCTGCCGATGTGCTTTTCCTGGGCGTTGCCCACATAGTCCATTTTGCAGCCGTTCTCCTGGAGCCAGTCCACTGTTTCGCCGCTGTTAGAGAGGAATTGATAAATCAGCGCATTGTCCGCCAGGTAACTGGTCTGCCGCATAAACTCCTGAAACAAATCCTCCACGGTGAAATTGCAGCCCGGGTCCGCCTCCTGCGTCCTGGAGCCCACGGCCCCAATGCCCCGGCACATGGCGGCTGAACCGCCGATGCTGGCCGCCTTCTCCAAAAGGAGCACCCGCCGCCCCAGCTGGGCCGAGCGCAGCGCCGCGGCCACGCCGGCTCCGCCGCCGCCCACCACTGCAATATCATAGGCAAGCTTTTCCACGCCCCCGCCTCCTCACAGGAAATTTTTGTTTCTCACATTATATCATATAATCTGCAAAAAAGAAACAAAAATAAGACTTGTCCCGCAAAAAAGTCCTGCCGGTCCTTAGCAGAAATTTCATTTGAAATGCTCCGCATAGTTCCGGCAGATGTGGCAAAGCTATAGGCGGGGCGAGAACCCCGAAATTTAACGAAAAGGAGTGCAACGAAATGGCTAAATCCAGCAACAGCATCATGAACCCTAACGCCCGCGAGGCCATGGACCGGTTCAAGATGGAAGCTGCCCGTGAAGTTGGCGTGAGCCTGAACCAGGGTTACAACGGCGACCTTACTTCCAAGCAGGCCGGCTCTGTCGGCGGCCAGATGGTCAAGAAGATGATCGAGGCCTATGAAAACGGCATGAAGTAAGCTTCCCCAGAAATACGCAAGCAAGAGGGCGCG
>CAZRNK010000147.1:0-5768 GCA_964601435.1 uncultured Oscillospiraceae bacterium
GGCTCAGGCAGGCCCGAGAGCGCGGCCATCTCCCGGGGTGTCTCGGCCAAATAGCCCCGCTCGTCCAGCCCCTGGGCGGCAAAGTCCACGGCCTCCAGCAGAGGCGGGGCAACAGACCGGCTCCGGGCCGCTTCCAGAACATATTCATATAGCGTCTCCTGCCGCTCCGGCGCCGGAGCGCCTGCAGCGGCGTCCAGCCCCGTCTGCCGGGCAGGGCGGGGCGCGCGGATTTCCAGAAGGGGATTTTCCAGCGCGGCCTTTCCCAGATGCTCCTGGAGCTCTGCTGCGCTCATCTGCAGCAGGGCCATGGATTGGATTTGCTGGGCAGAGAGATGCTGTGCCTGCTGAATGCTCAGCTCCAACTTCATGTGAAAAATCCCTCCCTTCTGTATCTGTTTTAATATAGTATAGCATGTGTGTCAAAAAATGTCCAAATTTGTCCAGAAAAATGCGGCAAACTTTCCTGACTTTACGCGGGAGCAGTTTTATGGTATACTAATTCTATGCCGCCGGAGGGAGCATTGTACCGGGCGGCAATCCACGAGACCCATATACGGAGATTTGCGATTATGACCTTGTTTTCTCACCGGCTGCCCCATCTGACCATGGTTCCCCAGGGGGAGGGGCGGCTTACCTTTCATACAAACGGCCAGTTCCGGATTCTGATTCTGGCCGACCCCCAGGATACGGATAAGCCCCAGTGGGCCATGCTGGCGCTGATGGAGGCCTCCATTCGGGAAGCGAAGCCGGATTTGGTGGTGCTTCTGGGGGACGTTATCCACGGCCCCTCCCTGGGGGAGGACCGGCGGGCCACCTTCGCCGCCATTGACGCCGTGATGGCCCCTATTGTGGAGGCGGGCTGCCCCTTTGCAGTGGTTTTCGGCAACCATGATGACGAGGGGGGCGTATCCAAAGAGGAGCAGATGAACTACTACCGCCGTTTCCCTGGCTGCCTGGCCACTGCTGGGGCCCCGGTGACCGGCTGCGGGAACTACAACCTCCTGCTGCATAACCGGCATGGCAGGCCAGTCTACAACCTCTGGTTTTTTGACAGCGGCACCTATGACCGCGCCGGGGGCGGGACCTATGCCAGCGTGGCGGCGGACCAAATCCAGTGGTACCGGGAGAAGAGCGCAGCCCTGGCTGCGGAAAACGGCGGGACGCCCCTGCCCGCCATGGCCTTCCAGCATATTGCGGTGCCGGAGGTATATGACCTCTTTCTGGAGGTGCCCAAGGGGACGCCCGGAGCTGTCAAGGGCTTTGGCCCCCGGAGCCGGAGCTATTATGTGGCCGACCCCAAGGCCATCCGCGCCGGAGCCCTCCGGGAGCGGCCCAGCCCCCCGGACAAGAACAGCGGGCAGTTCCGCGCCTGGCTGGAGATGGGAGACGTCCGGGCCGCCTTCTTTGGCCACGACCATACCAATGATTATGTGGGCACCTGCCATGGCATTGACCTGGTGGCCACCCCTGGGGCCTCCTTTTACATGTACGGCGCCGGCGGCTATCACGGCAGCCGGGTTGTGACCATTTACGAGAAAGACCTGCACTATACCACCCAGGTGCTCCATTACCGGGACATTGTGGACGAGCGGCTGCCCCGGCTCTTTGCGGCCACCTGGGGGGTCTATATCCAGCGGGCGGCCCTCTGGAGCTTGGGCGGAATGGCCCTCCTGGCCGGGGGCGCCACGGCCCTGGTCCACCGGCGGCGGAAGAGCCGCCGGGCCCTCTCAGCCCCGGCTTTGCACCACTGAGCGCCGCCGCAGCGGCGGAAATTTGGCCCGCTGGGCAAAAAAGTTGGGCAGAAATAAGAAAAAAACGAAAAAAGGGCTTGCACCTTACGTAACGTAAGGGTGTAGACTGAAGGCGCAATCGGGGAGTACGCCCCAGAAAAGGAGGCGCTGTATCGTGAAAATGAAAGAGGTCTGCACCCGCACAGGACTGACAGAGCGCACAGTCCGCTTCTATATTGAGGAGGGGCTGCTGGTCCCGGAGCGCCGGGAACTGAACGGCCGGAGCTATTTCAATTTCTCCGAGGAGGATGTGCGGCAGTTGGAGTGCGTGGCGGTGCTGCGCAAGGCCCAGTTCTCCATCGCCCAAATTATTGTTATGAAGGAGAATCCGGACGTCATTGCCGCCACGGTTTCGGCCCTTCAGGCGGAGCTGGGCCAGGAGCTGAGCGATGCCCAGGAGAGCGTGGAGGCTTTGAAGAGTCTGGCGGGGGAGGACTTTGGCAGCCTGGACGCCCTGGCGGCGGCTCTGAGGGACTTCAGCGCCGGACGGAGCCTGCCGCCCGCGGACAGGGAACCCCATTTCGGCCGCTTTGACGGCGTAACCCAGGCGGAGAAGCGGCAGGCCTATGCGGGCTTCTTGGTCTCCTCGGAGAAACGCGCCCGTCTGCGCCGGTGGATTGCAGCGGTGTGTGCCGGCGTGGTGCTGGTGGCGGCCAGTGTCCTGATTACCCTGGGGGCAACCGGGCAGCTGGGCGGCGGCGCGGCGCCGGAGACTTCCTTTACAGACACCCTGATTTCCCAGATGAGCGACCGCGTCTATCACGAGGACAGCGAGCCGCCCCGGGCGGTTTTTACCCGCCGGAACGGTACAGATGTGCCGGCGGTGGAATACCTGGCCGGCGGCATTGACGGCGTTACCGGGAATGTGACGGCCCAGTTTGAGTGGGATGTGGGGGACGTCTATGGGGAAAACGGCGTCTTTACCGTCTGGACAGACGTACTGGTAGAGCTGGAGATTGAGACTGCGGAGGCTCTGGGGCTGCCCGATGGGGAGTTCCACAGCGCCGGGACGCCGGAAAACCGGATAGAGGGTATTTTCCACTTATCTGACGGGCGTGTCTGCGCCGTATACCTGGAGAGCGACACCCTCTCTGAGACAGTTTTGCTGGACATTGCCCAGTGCTTTGATATTCTAGAGGGGTGAAAAAACCTCCTTCTATGGCGCAAAACGGGCCCCGGCTGTGCCGGGGCCCGTTTTGTGGTGTTTTCGGTTTGAGCAGCAATGCGCTAGAAGCTATGCGCTGGGCCCTAAAAAACAGAAAAATATTGAAAAAATTCACAAAAATATCTTGACAAAAGTCCAGCTCAATGGTATATCATAGACAGAAACCGAAAGGGGTGATTCCAATGTACAGTGAATCACAGTCCCGGAAACGCTGAGGCAAAATCCTCTTGTTTCATCAGGTTGGATGTTTTATCCTTACGTGGCTGCACGTGTATCGCTGTATCAGAGAGAGGATAGGCATCAGCGCGGGACACTTATTCCAGGAAAGGTGGCAGTAAACCTTGCGTACAAGTGAACATGGTCGTTAGCCCCGTATCCACGCTGGATGGATACGGGGCTTGTGTTTTCCAGGACGTTCCGCATTGCAGGGGACTTGTGCCGGCTTTTATCCTGTGGTATGATGGGCCACAGAACGCGCAAATCTGAGTGCGGACAGCAAGGGCGGCCACGCCCGCCGGGAAGAGGCATGTACATGGAAGAAAACCAAAACCTTTTTGACATACAGATGGACGACGCGGCGCTGGGGCAGCTCTCCGCCCTGGCGCTGGCCCATGTGGGGGACGCGGTCTATGAGCTCCTGGCCAGGACCTGGCTCTGCCTCCACGGCCGTGTCACCAGCCGCCGGCTCCACCAGGAGACGGTGCGCCTGGTACAGGCGTCTGCCCAGGCCGCCGGGGCGGAACGTCTGCTGCCCTGTCTCACGGAGGCGGAGCGCAGTGTCTACCGCCGGGCCCGGAACACCCGGGTGGGGAGCGTCCCGCGCCACGCATCGACAGCGGATTACCACGCGGCCACGGGTCTGGAGGCCCTCTTTGGCTGGCTGTACCTCCGGGGAGAGCGGGGACGGCTCAATGAACTTTTTGCGATACTGATGGAGGCGGATTCCCATGCCACTTGACGCACTGACCCTCCGCGCCCTGACCGCGGAGCTTTCGCCCAGGATTGTGGGCAGCAAAATCGACCGGGTGCAGCAGCCGGCCCGGGATGTCATCCTCCTCTCCCTCCGGGGGCGGGGGGAGAACCTGCGCCTGGTGCTCTCTGCGGCAGTGGGCAGCGCCCGGCTGCATATCACGGAGACCCGGTATGAAAATCCCCAGACGCCTCCCATGTTCTGCATGCTGCTGCGCAAGCATCTCCAGGGCGGAAAAATCACCGGCCTTACGCAGCTTCCGGGGGAGCGGGTAGTGGTGCTGGCCATGCAGTGCTACGACGAACTGGGCTTCTCTGTGGAGAAGCGCCTGGTGCTGGAGATGATTGGCCGGGCCACCAACCTGATTTTGCTCCAGGAGGATGGGCTGATTGTGGACTGCCTCCGGCGGGTGGATGCGGGGATGAACCCCCGTCGTCAGGTGCTGCCGGGCCTTGTGTACCGCACGCCGCCCCAGCAGGACAAGCTGGACTTTTTCGCTGTGGACGATGGAGAGCGCCGGGCGCGCTGGGCCTCCGCCTCGGAGGACGCGGCGGCAGATGACTGGCTCCTGCGTACTTTCTCCGGGCTCTCCCCGCTGCTGGCGCGGGAGCTGTGCTATCGGACCTTTGGGGACACGGCCCCCCGGGTGGGGGCGCTGGCTCCGGAACAGCGGGACGCCTTTCCCGCCGCCATGGAGGCCCTGTGCGATGTGGCGCGGGCAGGGGAATTCACCCCCTGGATGGTGACGGAGGCCGGGCGTCCCCGGGACTTCAGCTGCATTCCAATCCATCAGTATGGCCCGGAGGCGGGGGAGGCTATGGCGGATTTTTCCACCCTGCTGGACGCCTTTTATGCCCGGCGGGAGAAGCAGGAGAATATGCGCCGCCGGGCCCAGTCCCTGACGAAGACTGTCCGCACCGCCCGGGACAGGACGGCCCGAAAGCTGGCCCTCCAGGAGGCGGAGCTGAAAAAAACGGCCCTCCGGGACGAAAAGCGCAAGTTCGGGGATTTAATTACGGCGAACCTGTACCGGATGGAGCGGGGGGCGTCGGTGCTCCGGACAGAGGATTACTATACCGAGGGCTGCCCGGAGATTGAAATTCCCCTGGATGCGCTGAAAACGCCCCAGCAGAACGCCGCGGCCTACTATAAGGAATACACCAAGGCCAAGACGGCGGAGAAATACCTGTCAGCGCTCATTGCTGCGGGTCGGGCCGACCTGGACTATCTAAACAGTGTCCTGGACGCCCTCTCCCGAGCGGAAGGGGAGGCAGACCTCTCTGAGCTCCGGCGGGAGCTGGTGGAGACTGGTTATATCAAGACGCAGAAGGGGGCAAAGAAGGAGCGGGAGAAGGCGTCGAAGCCCCTGCACTTTCGCTCCAGCGCTGGCCTGGAAATCTGGGTGGGGTGCAGCAATATCCAAAACGACGCCCTCACCACCCGTCAGGCCCGGCGGACGGATTTGTGGCTCCACGCGCAGAAAATCCACGGCAGCCACGTCATTGTCTGCGCGCAGGGGCAGGAGGTGGACGCCGCTACGCTGGAGGAGGCGGCCAGCCTGGCGGCGCTGTACTCCCAGGCGGGAGACGGGGCCAAAATCCCGGTGGACTATACCCAGGTGCGCAATGTGAAAAAGCCTGCCGGCGCCCGTCCGGGACAGGTGATTTATACAGACCAGCGCACCATCCTGGCCGCCGGGGACGAGGAACTGGCGCGGAAGCTGCGGGTGGACTGAGCCTGCTCGGCGTCTTCCGGTGGAGATTGTATAGAGGAGGTTTTTGTATGCGTATAATAAGCCGCATTTTCCATCCCAATCCATGGGTAGATTTTTATACATCTGAAC
>CAZRNK010000148.1:0-5765 GCA_964601435.1 uncultured Oscillospiraceae bacterium
GCAGCCCGCTTGGATTCATTGGGGTCAACCACCACAATTTTTCCAACAGGGTGCTGCCGGACCAACTTTAAAATGATTTGGCCCATTGCACCGCAGCCCAACAAAATCACGCTTTTTCCAAAGGACAGCTGCGCCTTTTCCACAGCGTGCATGGCCATCATCAATGGCTCCGTGAGGCAGCCAGCCTGGAGTGAGACGCCATCCGGCAAACGGAAAGCCAAGCGCTGATCCAGGTTAATATACTCGGTCATCAAGTCCGAACGTCCGCCGGGATTGACACAGTAGTGGGGCTGATTGCTCCTGCAGGCATCGCATTGGCCGCAGGTGGCATAGGGCAAAATGGCAATCCGGTCGCCAACCTGAAAATCGGAGGGCTGTACCAGCTCCCCTACAGCGGTAATCACACCGGAGCCCTCGTGTCCCAGAACGCCGTTTTTTGGATAGGCGGCCCGGCCAGCCAGCATCATCATATCGTAGCCGCAGATAGAGGCGTAGGCCATGCGCACCTGCACCTCGGTGGGGCCTGGCGGCGGAGGGGCCGGCAAGTCCAGAAAATACAGGGAGCGATCCTTGTGCATGCGCAGCGATTTCATTGTTCATCATCTCCTCGGAGTTCCTTCCGGTATTGCTGCGGGGTCTTTCCTACGTGCTTTCGAAAGACCTGGCTGAAATATTTTGCATTGTCAAAACCGACCATTCCAGCGATATCTGTGATTTTATACCGGGTTTCCAGAAGCTGAATCGCCCGAAGGATTCGGCGCTGGTTGACATAATTATTAAATGCACTGCCTGTTTCCCGTTTAAACAGACGGCTTAGATAGGTGGGCGAGACGTGGATATGCTTGGCCAGCTGCTCCAGGGTCAGAGGTTCCTGGAGATTTTGATTAATATAGCTGCAGGCTTCAACAATCAGCTCATTGGAGCTGCCGTGGACTGTGCCGAGCTGGTCATATAACCCCACAAAAAGGGCCTGGAAGCTTTGAAACGCTTCTGCAACACTGCTGAAATGCAGGCTGGGGAAATCCGTATCATTCTCCTGAAGGCCATGGCTGTAGCGCAGGCGTCCATATAAAATTACCAGCCGCGTGGAGACGAAGGAATATAGGTCCAGGGAAAGACTGTGGCTGACCATCTCCTCCATTGTCTGGATAGCACGAATCAGCTCCGGAAGATTCCGGTTTTGCATAGCCAGGGAAAGGGAGGAGAGCTTATTGTAGATTTGGTTTTGGGTGACAGGCGTTTGGTAATTACGCAGCAGCTTTCGCTGTAAAAAGAGAGGGGAGTGGAAGAATCGTTTTTCCCGGAGCTCTAAAAGTTTCTGGCATTGGCTGTGCCAGTGCTCCAGAGAGAGTGGCGCATCGGAAATTTCAAAGAGAAGTTCCGGCACGCCAAAAGGTGCAAGGAAGCCATTGACGCTTTTGCACAATGCGTTCCAGTCTGGCTCCGTATCCAGCTGGCCGGTCAAAAGGATGCAGAGGTTGTCCTCCCGATAGATGCATAGCTCACTTCTGCCAAGGGGGGCGAAAAAGTTGTTAAGCCGCTCAAAAATCATCTCCAGGTTTTCCAACTGGGAGAAAAAATTATAGTGCTCTGTCTCAGCGGACTGCGGTGCGCCCAATAAGAGCCAGCAGTCATCCTGGCCCACCTGCAGCCTGCCAAATTCCATTTGCGCAGCACCGGTACGTACCGGTGTCAGCCCCATCATCAGCTCCATTACTTCCAAACTATGCTGGATAGCGGGGCTCAGGAGGGAACTGGAACCAGAACTGGGCCGCTGTTCCTCCTGGCGGCGGACTGCACCTTCCAGCGCTGAGATAAGCTGCGTCTCTGTGGGGAAGAAATCCGGCAATACAGCGGCAACCTGCTGGGCTGCGGCGCCGCCAGGAAAGGGGTCGCCGGACTCCTGAATCAAAACAAATTGGGGGGTAATGCCCCGGGGAAGAAGATGAACAATCAAATCCTCTGCATTCCAAAAATTCATATATGTCGGCATGATTACAATATCCGGAGAGGAGGATTCAATCATGCTCATGCCCAGGACGCTGTTGTCTGCTGTTCCCATAATTTGAAATTTGCTGGGATACCGCAGCAAAATAGCCTGCACATGCTGTACTTGTGCGTGAATTGAGGAAATAATCAAGACGCTTTTCATAGAAGGAAAAACCCCCTTTTCCCCATGGGGACAAGAAATGAAACATAAGAAGCTAAAAATAAAAGTAACCCTATTTATATATATACAGTATTTTTGGAGAAAAAGCAAATCATCGATAAATTTTTAGCAATATTTTTAATAGATTTGTACAAAAATTTTGGTATTCTTTTGACCGCAATCGCAATTTCTGAGAAAATACATCAAGAAATTAAACCTTTTTTTAAAGGGGAAATTGTCCGAAACAGATTTTTTCAGGATAAATACAATATTTTTGACTAAAGCTGTTTGCCTTTTAGGTGTTCTTTTTGTGCACAATGATATACCCTATATAAAAAAGTAGAATAATGAAAATTTATTCGACAGACAGA
Organism: uncultured Oscillospiraceae bacterium; assembly: GCA_964601435.1. Taxonomy (GTDB): domain Bacteria; phylum Bacillota; class Clostridia; order Oscillospirales; family Oscillospiraceae; genus CAZRNK01. The sequence continues at coordinate 2,521 of CAZRNK010000148.1, forward strand.
ATGAATGAAGGAGGGTACTAAAAAATGCGCAGTATTCGGTATTTTGGTAACGGTGAGCTTCGGCTGATTGAGATGCCAGAGCCCGAAATTACGCGGCCGGATGACGTAAAAATTAAGATAGCCTATTGTGGTGTCTGCGGTTCGGATTTGCACTTCAAGCGTGCAGAACTGGACTTCATGCTGCCCACGGAGAACGGCTATCAAATGGGCCATGAGGCTACCGGCTACGTGGCGGAGCTGGGCCCGGCGGCCACATCCAAGGGGTTGAAAATCGGCGACCGCGTTACCTATTATTTCAACGAGCACTGCGGGAGCTGCTACTATTGCCGCAACGGCCAGGAGCAGTTCTGCACTAGTATGACCGGTACATCTGCTGCCATGTCTGACTACATCGTGGTCCGGGAGCAGGCTGTCCATAAGCTGCCGGAGAACTGCTCCATGCAGCGCGGCGCCCTGACAGAGCCCATCTCTGTAGCGCTTCACGGGATTGACATGTGCCACATTCGCCCCGGTATGACCGTGGGGATTTCCGGCGGCGGCACCATGGGCCTGATTTTGACCCAGCTGGCCTATCGCTCCGGCGCCACGAACCTGACTGTTTTTGAGCCCATCGCCAGCAAGCGCGAGATTGCCAAGCAGCTGGGCGCCCGGTATGCGGTTGACCCCACTGCGGAAGACCGGGTGGAGTTTGCCAAGAGCGTTACAGACGGCCGCGGCTTTGACGTTGTCATTGAGGCCTCCGGGAGCTGGCGCGCCTGCGACGACATCCACAAGATGGTGGGCCGCGGCGGCCTGCTGGAGTTCTTCGCCGCTCTGTATAAGAATGACTACAACTATCAGCTCAACCTGTTGGATGCTTTCTTCCAGGAGATTACCATTGTCGGCGGCGTTATGCAGTCGCCCTATATGTTCCCCCGGAGCGTAGCCCTGGTGGACGAGCTGAATCTCGACCCGCTGCTGGTGGACGGCTGCGTGTTCCAGCCTGAGCAGTTTGAAGAGGCCTTTGCTGCCCAGATGGAGGGCCGCACCATTAAATCTTTGATTCAGTTCAGCTAAGAGAGGAATTTCAGGAAAATCGCGAAAGAAGAAGGTATGTAAAACCAAAAACAAAAAGGGAAGAAAGGTAAAGCATTATGGATAATAAGCAATACTATGTAAAACTTCCAATTTGGAAAAAGATGGCCTTCGGCTCCATCGACACGGCCAATAACTTCAGCTGGTCCTATATCAGCTCCTTCCTGGCCATTTATATGACGGACACACTGCTGATTCCCGCCGGCTGGGTTTCCGTTATGTTCCTGGTCTGCCGTCTGTGGGATGCCATTAACGACCCCATCGTCGGCTACATCGCCGACCGGACCCGCAGCCGCTGGGGCCGTTACCGCCCCTGGATTTTCTTCGGCTCTGCACCGCTGTTCATTTCGACAGCCCTGCTGTTCCTGCCGATGAACTCCTGGTCCACCAGCGGTAAATTTGCCTATGCATTTATTATTTATGCACTGGTAGTTCTCTTCTATACGATGGTAAACCTGACATATGGCTCTCTGAACGCCGTCATTACCCAGGATCCGGCGGAGCGCGGCTCCCTGGCCTCCTGGCGGCTGCTGTTTGCCTACATCGGTTCCACTGCCATGACGCAGTTGGTCGTCCGCTGCGAGCCTGTGCTGTCGGCCTCTCATCCCGGCATGGGTTACTTCATCTTGGCGGTTATCTTCGCAATCTTCTGCATCCCAATGCAGATTTTCGGCGCCAAGGTGCAGAAGGAAGTCATTCCGCCCTCGGATACGGGCACAAAGATGTCCATTTTCAAGCAGCTCCGGCTGTCTTTTAAGAACCGGCCCTTCATGATGGTCTGCATCATGTTCCTGGCCCAGGGCTTCTCCCTGTACGGCGTCAGCACCATCAACGTCTACTGGTTCTCCTATGTGCTGGGCGATGAGAACCCCATGGCCACCTTCTCCCTGATTACCCTGGTGCCCTCCATGCTGGGCTGCTTCACTTCCCAGTTCTGGAGCAACAAGTTTAAGGACAAGGGCAAGGCCATTGGCGTAACCTATGTGGCGCAGGCAGTTTTCTATGTTATCCAGTTCTTTGTCTTCCGCAACAGCGTCAATGTTGTTATGCTGTATGTCTTTGGCATTATTGTGCAGTACTTTGCCGGCATGAATATGTCTCTGATTTATGGCATGGTGCCCGACACCATCGAGTACTCCGAGCTCATCACCAAAGGCGAGCGGATGGACGGCTTCCTCAACACCCTGTCCTCCTTCTGGAACAAGGTGGGTATCACCATCGGTACTGCCGGCGCCCCCCTGATTCTGGAGCTGACGGGTTATGTGGCCAATGCCCCCCAGCAGACCGAGGGCGTCATTCTGGCTCTGGATTTGATGAAGTGGATTATGCCCGCTGTCTTCAGCGTCATTGCCCTCATCTGCCTTATCTGGTACCGGCTGGACTATGCGACCTTTGACAAGATGGTGGCCGAAATCAACGAGAAGCGGCCTATCTGGGAGGCAGAGCGCAAGGAAGCAGCCCTGAAGGCCGGCAAGAAGTAAGAAACCGTTTTTGGAGAAGGGTAGGGAACAAATTGTATCAATGCGAAGTAACCAGGTTTGCCCGTTCACGCAACAACGACTTGGCGCTGACTTTTGTGCCGATTTTATTTGCCTTTGGCCTCCGCGGCGTTTTGAGCAGCGCTGATATTCCGCAGACGCTTTTCATGATTATTCAGATTCTGCTGGTAGCCTTTGTAGTGGCGGCCTTTGTCCTGTCGTATTGGTTCTACTTCCGGTACTTCCGCTATACTGTCGTAGACAAGGGGGAAGGGAAGAAGGGCAATTCGTTCCCTGCCGGTTCTCTGACTTTTGAGCGGCTGATTAACAAAAAGGCGCGGATTTATGAGCGTGTAATGGCGAAGGAAATGCTGTGCCTGCTGGCACCGGGAGAGGACTATGACGCGGCCCGTTTTGGTGCGCCGGCAAAAACCTATAATTTGACGGCAAAGGCTGTGTCCACTGCCTACAGGCTCTATTACCGTCAGGAAAAAACCGTATATTGCGCGCTATTCCATCCGGACGCGGAGCAGATTCAGGTTCTGCGGAGCTGGATTGAAGAAAACTAGACAGCAAAAGCAAAATCCAAATAAAGCAAGGAGGAATTACGATGGCTGAACGACAGCTGGTCCAGAAGTTGGCAAAGGCCTCTCTGGATACAAAACTCAGACTCCTGGATTTGTGTCATCAGAC
>CAZRNK010000149.1:0-5716 GCA_964601435.1 uncultured Oscillospiraceae bacterium
GTTCACGAACCGCCCCAAAATTATTCTATAATAAAAATATTGATATAAATATAAATGTGGGATAAGTGGTTGTCCTGAAAGGTGTGAGTTTAAATGCCTTTTGTTGAGTTTCATGATGTCTGTAAAACCTACACAATGGGCGAAGTGACCATCGAGGCTTTGCGTAATGCCAGCTTTGAGATTGAAAAGGGGGAAATCTGTATCATTGTCGGCCCCTCCGGCGCGGGAAAGACTACGCTGCTGAATATCCTGGGGGGGATGGACACATTGACCTCCGGCCGGGTTATCTTGGATGGCAAAGAGATTTCTGCCTATAATCAGAAACAGCTGACAGCGTACCGCAGGTATGATGTGGGCTTCGTCTTTCAGTTTTATAACCTGATTCAGAATTTGACGGCCCTGGAGAATGTGGAACTGGCCAACCAAATTTGCCGCAATCCTCTGGATGCCAGCACAGTGCTGGACCAGGTGGGGCTCTCGGAACGGAAGGCAAACTTCCCCTCCCAGCTCTCCGGCGGGGAGCAGCAGCGGGTGGCCATCGCCCGCGCCCTGGCTAAAAATCCCAAGCTTCTCCTTTGCGACGAGCCAACTGGTGCGCTGGACTACAACACGGGCAAGTCCATTTTGAAGCTGCTTCAGGATACAGGCCGGGAAACGGGGATGACCGTAATTATCATCACCCATAACCAGGCCCTGACGGGGATGGCGGACCGGATAATCCATGTACGCAACGGCACAATCAGTGCCATGGAGAAAAACACGCATCCTGTCCCGGTGGAGGAAATTGAATGGTGAAACACGGAAATGTGATGAAAAAAAGCATCTTCCGTGAAATTCGGCAAAGCCTGGGCCGGTATTTGGCAATCTTGGCCATCATTGCGCTGGGCGCAGGCTTTTTTACCGGCCTGCGTGTATCCAAGAGCGCTATGCTGGAGACGGCCAATGAATACATCACGGAGACAGCACTTTTTGATTACCGGCTGCTGTCCACACTGGGATTTGAGCAGGAGGATGTAGAATCCATTGCGCAGGTGGCGGGGGTATCCGCCGCGGAGGGTTCTATTTTTGCTGACTTTATCAGCAACGGAGCCTTGGGGGAAAATGTCGTACTGCAGGCCCATTCTATAACGGAAGATGTCAACCGCCTGACGCTGACGGCCGGACGGCTGCCGGAGCAGGCGGACGAGTGTGTGGCGGATGCCTACCTGTACACGGAGGATGTCATCGGCCAGACCATTACGGTCCAGGAGACAACCACGGACGAGATTGGCGATACGTTTGCCTATACTACCTATACGATTGTCGGCCTTGTCAATTCGCCCTATTATATGAATTACGAGCGGGGCACGTCTACCCTGGGCAGCGGACGGGTTGTGTCCTTTGTTTACATGCCCAGAGAGGGATTTTCTGTAGATTATTTCACGGAAATCCTGGTGACACTCCAGGAGACAGGCTATATTTATTCGGATGAATACGAGGCCGCTGCGGACGCCATGGAGGACCCGCTCACCCAGGCGGCGGAGGCGGCCGGCACCCAGCGGTATGATTCCCTCCTTGCCGAGGCAAACGAGGAAATCGCTAGCGGCCGGCAGGAATATGAGGATGGCCTGGCGGAATATGAATCCGAGCGCGCGGATGCCGAGGCAGAGCTGGCCGATGCCTACCAGACCCTGACAGACAGCGAAGCAGAAATTGAAGAAAATCAAACCACTTTGGAGGGGACGGAGTATTCTCTCTTCCAGTCCCGGAAGGAAATTGAGGACGGGTATGCCCAGCTGGAGAGTGCCCAGGCACAGCTGAACACCCAGCGGGAGAGCGCTTTGCAGGAGCTGGAGAGTCAGGAGACACAGCTGACAGAGAGTCAGCAGCAGGCGCAGGAAGGCGCAGAACAGGTCGTCCAGGGCCTCAGCCAGGTGGAAGACGGAATCAGCCAGATTGATGCGGCCCTTCAAACCATAGAGGAATCTTTGGCCGCCATTGAGGGGCTTGGACAAACTGAGCAGGAGCAAGCCCTGTTGGCGCAGCGGGAAGCCCTCAATCAGCAGCGGGCAGAGCTGGTGGCGCAGCAGGCAGCCCTTCAACAGCAGCAGACGCAAATTCAGGAATCTCTGGCCCAGATTGAAGCGGGGTTCGCCCAGCTGGAAGAAGCGCGAAATGAAGCGGAGGCCCTTTTTGCCCAATCCCAGGCCCAGATTGACAGCTCCCGCGCTACCCTGGACAGCTCTCTGGCCCAGGTCAACAGCGGCCTGAATACCGTATGGAGCGGCATGGCGGAGCTGGAAGACGCCCGCCAGGAGCTCCAAGACGGCTGGGCGGACTATGAGGAGGCCAGCGAGGAGGCGGAAACCCAGTTCGCCGAGGCGGAGGCGGAACTTGCCGACGCGGAGACAGAGCTGGCAGATGCAGAAGAACAGCTCGCTGAGCTCACGCCCCCCAATACATACGTTCTGGGGCGGGAGACCAATGTGGGGTATGTCTGCTTTGAGAGCGACACAGATATTGTGGAAGGCATTTCCGGTGTATTTCCACTCTTTTTCTTCCTGGTAGCTGCCCTGGTCTGCATCACAACCATGACCCGCATGGTGGATGAGGAGCGCACCCAGATTGGCACGCTGAAAGCCCTGGGGTATGGCAACGGTGCCATTATGACAAAATACATGGTGTATTCCGGAAGCGCCGCGCTGATTGGCTGCGTTGTCGGCGTGGCCCTCGGCTCCCTTGCGTTCCCGGCGGTGCTGTGGCAGGCCTACAGCATCATGTATAATTTCTCGGAGGACATCATTTTTGTCTTTGACTGGCCGCTGTCGATTCTCACTGTGGTCGCTTTTCTGGTGTGTAGTTTAGGGGCAACCTGGCTCTCCTGCCGGAGTGAACTGCACAATGTTGCAGCAGAGCTCATCCGCCCCAAATCTCCCAAGGCAGGGAAGCGGGTATTCCTGGAGCGAATTCCTTTTATCTGGAAGCATCTCAGCTTCCTGTACAAAGTCTCCATTCGGAATATCTTCCGATACAAGAAGCGGCTGTTTATGATGGTGGTGGGAATTGGCGGCTGTACGGCGCTTCTGATTACCGGCTTCGGAATCCGAGACTCCATTTCCAATGTCGCCAACTATCAGTATGACGAAATAACCGTCTACGACTGTTCCGTCCTCTTTGAGGACCCCATGGATGGCGATGCCCAGGCAGAATTTTCTCAGAACTATGCGGATGTGCTCCAGGGCGTCACCTTTGTGGAAGAGGGAACTGTGGATTTGGTAGGGGAAGACGCTGTCCAATCCCTCTATTTGATTGCTTCTGAAGAAAATTTGGACGGTTTCATTGACCTCCACAGCGGGGACACCCATCTGGAATATCCACAGGCCGGTGAGGTCATTCTGAGCAATGGCACAGCCGAGGATTTTGGCCTCTCCGTGGGAGACACAGTGACCCTGCGAAATGCAGATATGGACACACTGACCCTTACAGTCAGCGGCATTTGTGAGAACTTTGTGTATAACTACGCCTACATCCACGCAGATACCATCCGGGAACAATGGAATCGGGAACCGGAAGTCCAGACGGCTTATCTCAACGTGGCGGAGGGCATGGATATCCATGAGGTGGCAGCCCGGATTGCCGGTGATGATAATGTCAGCAGTATCAGCGCAACGGTGGATATGCGCGACCGGGTTGACACCATGATGGAGAGCCTGGACGCCATCGTCTGGTTTATTACCCTGTGCGCCGCAGCGCTTGCTTTTATTGTCCTGTATAACCTGACCAATATCAACATCAATGAGCGAATCCGGGAAATTGCCACCATTAAGGTATTAGGATTCTATCAGGGGGAATCAGCCTCCTATGTATTCCGAGAGATTATGATGCTCACCGGTATTGGCGCCGTTGTCGGACTGGGCCTGGGCAGGCTTCTTCACGCCTTCGTTATGAGCCAAATCCAGATTGATATGATTACCTTTGACATCCGCGTGGCGCCGCTAAGCTATGTCTTTTCCATTGTTTTGACTATGGCTTTTGCCTGCTTTGTCGACTTTGTTATGTATTTCAAACTCAACCGTATCAATATGGCGGAAGCGCTCAAGGCAATAGAATAGAAAAAAATTCAAAAGGAAAATCCGCTCTGTCCCATTCTGGGACAGAGCGGATTTTTCACATGCAGTTTTATTCTTCCAGGGCGGGTAAGTCATTTTCATACTGGGAATCCAGGGCGTTCTGCTTGTCGGCCGCGCGGCTGTACCGGGTGACCGCAGCAATAGATTTATCAACAGGCTGGATAGTGCCGGCGCCGGCAACACAGCCGCCCGGGCAGGCCATACCTTCCAGCAGGTAGCCGTTGTATTTCCCGGCCTTTGCCATGGTCAAAAGCTTTTTGCATTCCTTTAGCCCCTCGGCACAGGCCACTTTGATTTCCCGGTTTGGGTCCAGTCGTTTTGCCACGTCATAGACCGCCTTGGCTACGCCGCCTGAAACTGCAAAGCCTCGTCCCGCTGCCGTTCCTTCGTTCAACGGCACAGCTTCCGTATCCCCAATGGCCTCGAAATGGACATCCTTAGCCTCAAACATTCCCTGGAGTTCCTCAAAAGTGAGCACAAAATCCACATCGCTGCGGATGCTCCGGCGGCTGGCCTCCAGCTTCTTGGCGGCACAGGGACCGATAAAAGCAATGCGGCAGTCTGGGTGTTTCTTTTTCTGCAGCCGGGCAGTCAAAACCATCGGCGTCAGGGCCATAGAGATGCACTCGGCATACTCCGGGAAGAGTTTTTTTGCCATGACAGACCAGGCGGGACAGCAGGAGGTAGCCATAAAGGGCAGCTTGTCCGGCACAGATTCCAGAAATTCCTGCGCTTCTTCAATGGAGCATAAATCAGCGCCCACAGCCACTTCGACCACATGGTCAAAGCCCAGCTTCCGCATGGCAGCCGTTAGGCGCTCCGGCGTGGCCGCGGGACCGAACTGGCCATAAAATGCAGGCGCTACAATGGCAATTACTTTGTCCCCGCGCTTCAGGGCATGGATGAGCTGGAACATCTGACCTTTATCGGCAATTGCGGAAAAGGGGCAGTTTACCAGGCACATGCCACAGGAGACACACTTGTCATAATCAATTTTTGCCCGGCCATATTCATCTGAACCAATGGCGTCCATGCCGCATGCCTTGGCACAGGGCCGCTCGATTTCGATAATGGCATTATAGGGGCAGGCCTGGGCGCAGCGGCCGCATTTAATGCACTTGTCCTGGTCAATGCTGGATACACCCTGGTTAAAGCTGAAGGTGATGGCATCCTTGGGGCAAACCCGCCGGCAGGACTGGGCCAGACAGCCCTGGCAGTACTCTGTGACGCGGAACTGCCGGGTGGGGCAGGCGTTGCAGGCAAAGCTGATAATGTTAATCAGAGGTGGGTCATAGTATTTCTCGGCAATCGCACTCTGGCTGACGCCGTCAGAGAGAAGAGAGTGCTCCTGGACCGGACGCAGGGGCAAGCCCATTGCCAGACGGATTTGTTCACCGACAATGGCCCGCTCAAAGAAGATGGATTGCCGGTGCGCTGCAACTTCCCCAGGGGCAATTACATAGGGCAGTTCCTCCATGCGGGCATAGTCCCCGCCCTCATAGGCGAGACGGGCTACTTCCGTAAAAATTCGCTTTCTCAGATTGGTAACAGAGGAGGGAATCCCTCGCATTCCGCATAATCCTTTCTATGTTGAATTTTATAAATTT
>CAZRNK010000150.1:0-5664 GCA_964601435.1 uncultured Oscillospiraceae bacterium
GGAACTAAAAGAATTGTCCGCCCACGGGCGGAACGGGGAGCGATACTTTTCTTTCGCTGATGAAAGAAAAGTACCGCCCCGCCTATCCGCCGGAGGCAAGCAAATCCCCAGCGGACTTAAAAGAGAATGACGGCGGCCATCAGGCCCAGGGCCATACCCAGGCCCGTGTACAGCCGTCCCTGGCTCTGGGCGGCGGCGCGGGCGCGCTCCAGCCCGGGGGTGAGCTGGGCGAGACAGCGCTCAATGGCCGCGGCCTGCTGGGGGGCGTCGAAGCGGCCCAGGCTGGCCCCCAGGAGCTGGAGGCTTGCTGTCTCCTCCTGGCTTAAGCCCAGCTCCCGGCTCTCGGAGACGCTCATCCTCCAGATTTCCGAAAAATCCATATCCTCCAGATGACACAGCCCGGCGTGAACCCGCGCAAAGAGGCCCCGGACGCTGACAGGGGCTGTGGCAGACAGCTGTTCCATCAGGGCGGGCAAGGGGGTGCAGCGGTGGCTGATTTCTCCCTGGAGCACCTCCAGCGCCGCGATGAGGGCCAGGCGCACCGTGACCTGCCGGCGCAGGGCCCTGGCCTGGCTGATGCCCAGGGCAGTTCCGGCAAAGGCCAGCATGCACGCGCCCAGGAGCCTTAGCATAAATTCACCACCTTATAGGTCCGCTGCCCGCTGCCGGAGCGGCTGATGCAGACTGCCTGCCGGAACAGCCCCAGTCCCAGCAGCTCCCGGTAGAGGGGTCGGCGCTCCAAATCCTGCATGTCCGCGGCGTGGACAGTGGCCAGGATTTCTACGCCGCAGTTGGCAATGGTGGTGCAGGCGGCCACGTCCTCCGGAGCGGTAATTTCGTCCATGGCGATGAGCTGGGGGTTCATAGCCCGGAGGAGCATCAGGGCGCCGGACGCCTTGGGCGCGCCGGTGAGGATGTCCGTATGGGTGCCTACGTCGAACTGGGGCGTACCCTCCCAGACGGCTGCCACTTCGCCCCGCTCGTCCGCCAGGGCGACGCGCAGCCCCCCGTCCGAGCGGCAGCGGACAATCTCCCGCAGGAGGGTTGTTTTTCCCCCGCCGGGGGGAGAGAGGAGGAGCGCTGAACCCTGTAATTGTTCCAGCAGTTCCCCGGCAATTCCCGGACAGGCCCGGGGAATCCGGATGGCCGCGGAGGTAAGGGCGCGCAGGGCGGTGACGCTGCCGCCGGACACGGCGGCCGTTCCGCACAGGCCAATGCGGCAGCCGCCCGGCGCGGTGACAAAGCCCTGGCGGATGCTCTCTGCCGCCGCGTGGACGGAGGCGCCGGTGGCCAGCTCCAGGACGCGGCTCAAATCCCCGGCGGCGACGGGGCGTTCTGGGGCCACCGGCCGCTCCCCCGTGGGCAGCAGCACCCCCCAGCGGCTGTCCAAGGCGAAGCCGAAATTCTTCTGCCTGGCGCTTGTCAGGCTCCGGCAGGGCCGCCGCGGCCTGGGCCAGGGTGCGGGGCAGCAGGCGGAGGGCCAACTGAAAGAGGTCTGTGGAAGGCATATGGATTCCTCCTTTTCCCGGAGATGATGGCTTCTCCGGGGCACATTTTCCTGGAATTACTCTATGCCGGGCCTGTCCGTCGTATGTCCGGCAGGACAAAAAACCGGAATTTTTTCTCAATTTTGTCTTGACTTTTTCCAGAGAGGGGCGTATGATAAAACCATAAATCGTTTGCATGCTAATTTTTAGCATGCAAATTATTTTGTGCTATAAGGAGGCACCTATGCAAGAGAGGAACCCGCCTATGAAGGGCAGGGCGGAGTGGCTCTTTCGGGAGCTGAACAACGCCCATCGGATGGCTACGGATGCGGTGACCAGCAGGCTGGGACTTCGGGAGCTGGGCCAGCCCATCATTTTATTTATTTTGGAGGACTGCGGCGACGAGGGTATCAGCCAGGGGGAGCTGGCCAAGATTATGCGTGTTTCCCCCGCCACGGTGACCGTGTCGCTGAAGTCTCTGGAGCGGCATGCGTGTATCCGCAAGGTCCCGGATGAGACGGATATGCGGCGCAACCGCATTGAAATTACGGAGAAGGGGCGTCATGCCGCCCGGCTCTGCCGCCTGGCCCATGACCGGATTGACAGGGCCATGTACCGGGGCTTTTCCCGGGAGGAGATGGACACCATTTCCAGCCTGTATGTGCGTATGACAGAGAATCTGTTCGCCCTGGCCCGGGACCCCGGGCCGGAATTTGAGGGGAGGGAGCCGCTTGATTAAACTGCTGAGAACCTATCTGGGCAAATATGCCAGGCCCGCGCTGCTGGCTCCGCTGTTTGTGCTGATAGAGACGGCGGTGGGGCTGATTTTGCCGTCGCTGATGTCGAAGATTGTGGACGAGGGCATTGCCATGAGGGACCGGGCCTATATCCTCCAGTGCGGGGCGCTGATGATTGGGCTGACGGTTGTCGCAGTGGTGGCGGGCATACTCAGTTCCTACTACTCCTCCATGGCGGCCAACGGCTTTGGCTCCAATCTGCGCGTGGGCATCTACCACCACATCCAGGGCTTTTCCTTTGCCGATGTGGACCGCTTTTCCACCGCGTCCCTGATTACCCGGACCACTTCGGATGTACGCAATTTGCAGATGGCCATTCAGATGAGCCTGCGGGTGCTGATGCAGGCGCCCTTCCAGCTCATTGTGGGCCTGGTGATTGTATGCAGCTACAGCCTGAAGCTGGCGCTCATCTATTTTATTGCGGTGCCGATTCTGCTGGCGGGCGTGACGATTCTCTCCCGCTCGATTCACCACCTCTTCATGGTGACCCAGGAGAAGCTCGACAGTATGAACGCCGTGATTCAGGAGAACCTGATTGCCATCCGGGTGGTAAAGTCTTTTGTCCGGGAGAACTATGAGCGGCAGAAATTCCGCACTGCCAGCGATGCCCTTACGGCATCGTTTATTAAGGCTGTGAGTCTGTCTATTTTGATGCAGCCTCTTTCTACCATTATTTTAAATGTTGTGACGCTGCTGATTTATTGGTTCGGCGGACGGCTGGTGGGAGACGGGGAGCTCCTCTCCGGCGAACTGCTGGCCATTATCACCTATTTGAACCAGATTATGATGGGCGTCATGATGTTCTCCATGGTGCTGATGCAGTACACCCGCTCCCAGGCCTGCGTCACCCGGATTTGGGAGGTGCTCAACACCCGGCCGGATATTCAGGACCCGGCAGAGGGGCGCGCAGAGCCCCCCCGGCAGGGTGGCGTGGACTTCCGGAATGTCTCCTTTAAATATACGGTGGAAGGCTCCGGGGAAGAGGTTCTTCAGGACATTAGTTTTACAGTTTCACCGGGGGAAACCGTGGCCATTGTAGGCGGCACCGGGACGGGAAAATCCTCCCTGGTGAACTTAATCCCCCGGTTCTATGACGTGACGGGCGGCCAGGTGCTGGTAGACGGGGTGGACGTGCGCGACTACAACATTGACGCGCTCCGCAGCAGCATCGGCATGGTGCTCCAGAAAAACCTCCTGTTCACCGGCAGCATCCGGGAGAACATGCGATGGGGCAAGGAGGACGCCACGGACGAGGAAATTGCCCAGGCGCTGAAGGACGCCCAGGCCTATGACTTTGTCATGAGTTTCCCGGACGGGCTGGATACGCAGCTGGTCCAGGGGGGGGCCAATGTCTCCGGCGGACAGAAGCAGCGCCTGTGCATTGCCCGGGCCATGCTCAAGCACCCGGCAATCCTGATTCTGGACGACTCCACCTCCGCCGTAGACAGCGATACGGAGTCCCGCATCCGGGAGACTTTCAACAGCTCCCTGGGGGCGTGCACCGTGTTCATTATTGCCCAGCGCATCAGCAGCGTGGTGGGGGCAGACAAGATTATCGTCCTGGATGAGGGGGCCATTGAGTCCGTGGGCACCCATCAGGAGCTGATGGTGCGGAGCCCAATCTACCGGGAAATTTATACATCACAGCAGGAGGGGGGTGCTGAGCGATGGCTGATGTGAAGAAGCGGGAGAACGTCTTTGCGCGCATTAAGGCAAACCTCCATGATACGGAGGACGACAACGACGACAGCCTGTACAAGAACGTACGCCCCGGCGGCGGCCCAGGGGGTGGGCGGGACTACCGCAAGCCCAAGGACGCCAAGGGTACGTCCCTGCGGATTTTGCGCTATGCAGTGTCCAACAAGCTGCTGTTTGTGGGGGTCTTTCTCCTCCTGATTCTCTCCACAGGTTGCAATCTGGCCGCTTCCTATTACCTGAAGCCCCTGGTGGACGACTATATCGTCCCCAATATTACGGCCCAGGTGAAGGACTATGGCGGCCTGGCCAGACAGCTGCTGATTCTGGCGGGCATTTATCTGATTTCCGTGGTGGCCTCCTATCTCCAGAGCCGGGCCATGGTCAACTTGAGCCAGCGGGCGGTAAACACCATCCGGAAGGACTTGTTTTCCAAGCTTCAGGATTTGCCCATCAGCTACTATGACGCCCATACCCATGGCGAGCTGATGAGCCGCTTTACCAACGATGCGGACCAGGTGCAGATGGCCCTGGAGCAGAGCTTAATCCAGCTCATCAGCGGCATCATTACCTTTATAGGCACCATCTCCCTGATGCTGGTTATCAGCTGGAGGCTGTTCCTCATTACGCTGGTGGTTGTGGCTTTGTCCATTTTGTTTGTGCGCAAGACCAGCAAGCGCAGCAAAATCCTCTTCAAAAAGCAGCAGGCCGCCCTGGGCCGTCTGAACGGCTACATTGAAGAGATGATTGAGGGGCTGAAGGTCATCAAGGCCTTTACCTATGAGAAGCGCTCCATGGAAGAATTTGATGCGCTGGACGACAAATACCGGGAAAATGCCATCCTGGCCAACTTCCTGGGCCAGAGCATGATGCCCATTCTGGGAGCCCTGATGAACATCAGCTATGCCGTTACGGCGGTGGCCGGCGGCGCCCTGGTGCTCTCCGGCGGCTTTACCCTGGGTTCCCTGGGGGTGTACCTGAACTATACCCGGCAGGTGTCCATGCCGGTGAACATGATTTCCAACCAGGTGGTCACCCTCATGTCCGCCATCGCCGGCGCGGAGCGGATTTTCGCCGTTATTGATGCCGAGCCGGAGGTGGACGAGGGGAAAGTCTCCCTGGTGACGGTAAACCGGGATGAAACTGGTGCCCTCAGCCAGACGAAGCGCGGCGAGCGCACAGGCTTCTGGGCCTGGAAATGCCCCCAGGGGCCGGATTCAACCCTGGTGCGGGGTGTCATCGGCCCGGATGGGACGTGTACGCCCCGGGAGGATGGGCCGGACTGGCTCCGCTGCCTGAAGCAGCCGGATGGCACGACCCGCTACCGCCCGGTGCAGGGTACGGTCCAGGGCGAGGGGGCGGAGGCCTTCGAGCTGATTCAGCTCCAGGGGGATGTCCGGCTGAAGGATGTCCACTTCAGTTATGTGCCGGGCAAGCCGGTGCTCAAAGGCATATCCGTGTATGCCAAGCCGGGGCAGAAAATCGCTTTTGTGGGTTCCACCGGCGCGGGCAAGACCACCATTACCAACCTCATCAACCGCTTTTATGAGATTGACAGCGGCACCATCACCTTTGACGGCATCGACATCACCGCCATTGAGAAGGCGGGACTGCGCCGGAGTCTGGGTGTGGTTCTCCAGGACACCAATCTCTTCACCGGCACTGTCATGGACAACATCCGTTAT
>CAZRNK010000151.1:0-5640 GCA_964601435.1 uncultured Oscillospiraceae bacterium
TGGGCGCCACCGGCAGCGGAAAAACCACCATCGTCAATCTGCTGCTGCGCTTTTATGACATTGACAGCGGTGAGATTCTGGTAAACGGGCAAAACATCCGGCATGTCTCCCGGGACAGCCTCCGGAAAGAAATTGCCATCGTCCTCCAGGATACGGTTCTGTTCTCCGATACGGTCCGCAGCAACCTCCTGTACGCCAACGCAGACGCTACCCAGGCCCAGCTGGAGCAGGGCATAGAAATTGGCCGCTGCGGGGATTTTATCCGGCAGCTCCCCCAGGGCTACGATACCGTTCTCACCGGGGCCGGGGCCTCTATCAGCCAGGGGCAGCGCCAGCTGCTGGCCATCGCCCGGGCCTTCATCGCCGACCCGAAAATCCTGATTCTGGACGAGGCCACCTCCAATGTGGATACCCGCACAGAAAAGGCCGTTCAGGACGCCATGCAGCGCGTCATGGCCGGCCGCACCTGTATCGTCATTGCCCACCGCCTGTCCACCATTCGGGACGCGGACCAGATTGTCGTCATGGACAAGGGCCGGATTGTGGAAAGCGGCACCCACACCGCCCTGCTGGAGCAAAAGGGCAAATACTATGACCTGTATATGACCCAATTTGCCGGCTTCGCCACCTAGTCCATACAACAAAAAGCCTCCGCCCATTTTTTGAAATGGGCGGAGGCTTTTTACGCGCTGGGATCGGCCGGCGGCCTACAGCTTTGCGTCAAAGCGAGCTGCATACCACGCAGCGGCTTTTTCATCCAGCTCCCGGAAGGCCGCTACGGCCTGGGCACAGCAGCGCCGGGCAAAGGGGGAGAGCGCCCGGCCCTTCCCCCGGAAAATTCCGAGCTCTACTGCCGGCAGGGGCTCTGCCAGACGCAGCAGCCGGACTGGCGGGATATCCGGCTCATGGTGGAAGAGCATATACGCCTCATGCAGCGTGATAGCGCTGAGGCAGCCCTTCCGCTCGATAAAATGGGAGGCCGTCGGCCCCATGTCGTTGGCATTTACCTGCAAAATGGGCCTGTCCAAAACAGTCTGGAGGCGGGAAACCAGCACCTCCTGCTCATTGACAATGATGATTTGCTCCCGGCGTAAATCAGAGAGCGTAACCGCCTCCCGGCCAGCCAGGGGATGGTCCTTCCCCGCAATCATACACACCGGCGCAGGGCTCACCGCGTCCCAGGCCAGGCCGGGGGCGTTGCGCTCTACGCAGGCCAGGCCGAAGTCCGCCTCGCCGCTGCGGACCATCTCCAGCGCCGCCTTCTCCTGGCAGATATAGGTCGTCAGCCCCTGGGCCGCCGTATCCTCCTCCCGGAGCCGGGAGGCTAAGAAGGTAGCCAGGCTGTGATAGGGAGAGGCCAGGGTTGTGAGCTGGATTTGCATCTCCGCAACGCCGGTGATATGGCGCCGCCCCTCCTCCAGGGCCTGGAAGGCCGTGTCCACATAGGTGAGATAGGCCCGCCCCGTCTCGTTCAGGCGGATGCTCCCCCGGCGGCGGTCAAAGAGGCTGACCCCCAGGCTCTTCTCCAGCCGGGTCATGGCCCGGCTCAGGTTGGGCTGGGAAATGTACAGCTCCCGGGCTGCCTGGGTCATGTTTTCCGTCTTGGCCAGGGTCCGGAAATACAAAATGTCCTGCAAGTACTCCACGGGCTGTCCCTCCTTTTTTCTCTGCTCCTACTATACCCGGCTTTTGCTATGCCGTCAAGAGCATAATCTCCCCGGAAATAGTATTTCCCTTTTCCCGTCTGCCCCGCTATAATAGACAGAGAAAATTCTGCAAGCAAGGAGGGTACCGATGGAAAGAATTCCTCTGAATCTGGGCTGGCAGCGGCTTATGGGGGAGCAAATCCTCCCCATGTTCATGGATGCGAGCCAGGCCACAGATGTGGATTTGCCGGACGATTTTGTTCTGGACATGCCCCGCCAGCCCCAGGCGGAGCGGGGGGAAATCACCGGCTTTTATACCGGCGGCAAGGCCATCTACACCAAGGAGCTGGACATTCCCGCCAGTTGGGCGGGAAAAACTGTCCTGCTGGATTTAGACGGGGTATATATGAACGCCGAGGTGAGTGTAAACGGCAATCTGCTGGCCCTGCATCCCTATGGCTACGCCCCCATGCTCCTGTCCCTGGAGGGCGCGCTGAAGCCCGGGGAGAAAAACACCCTCAGCATCGCTGCCCAGAGCCGGCTTTACTCCAGCCGGTGGTACAGCGGCGGGGGCATCTACCGGGAAGTGAACCTCTGGGTGGGCGGCCCCTGCCGCATCGAGCCCTGGGACTATCAGATTACCACCCCCGCCGTCTCCCCGGAGGCATCCCAGGTGGCGGTTTCCCTGCGGGTGAAAAACAGCGGCGCGGCCCGCCCGGCCACCCTCCAGGGGGAAATCCTGGATGCAGACGGCGCCGTCGCCGCCCGGTGTGCACGCTCCCTCCTCCTCCAAAGCGGGGAGACGCCATCGGAGCTAAATTTCACTGTGGCCCCCGCCCGGCTCTGGGACGATTTGGAGCCGAGCCTGTACACCCTGGTGCTGACCCTCTCCCCGGAGGGGCAGGCCCCGGACGTCACCACCTGTACCTTCGGCATCCGGGAAATTGTCATCTCCGGGACAGGGATGCGCGTCAACGGCCGGAGCGTCAAGCTCCGCGGCGGCTGCATCCACCACGACAACGCGCTCCTGGGCGCCCGGGCCTACCCCCGGGCGGAGGAGCGGAAAATCGCCCTGCTGAAGGAGGCGGGCTACAACGCCATCCGCACCGCCCACAATCCCCCCTCCCGGGCCCTTCTGGACGCCTGCGACCGCCTGGGGATGTATGTCCTGGACGAGACCTTCGATTGCTGGCGAAACGGCAAATTCGGCCTGGACTACCACCTCTATTTCGAGGACTGGTGGGAGCGGGACACAGCCTGGACCATTCTCCGGGACCGGAATCACCCCAGCATCTACTGCTGGTCCTGCGGCAATGAAATCCCGGAGACGGACGGTACCTCCCAGGGCCTGGAATGGCTGCAAAAGCAGGTGGCCTGTATCCGCTCCCTGGACGCCACCCGGCCTGTGACCTGCGGCGGCATGTTCCCGCCCATTGACAAGGTCAAGTCCATCCCGGCGGCGGACGACGATGATATGGGCCCCGGTGCGCCGCCGGATTTCCACCCCACCGGCCCGGTGTCGGAGGCGGAGCAGGCCCAGCGCGCCGCCCTGGCCCAGGCACTGGTGGACAGCGTGGACATTCTCTCCATGAATTACTGCTTCGACCAGTTTGCGCACCTGGGCCGCCTGTTCCCGGGCAAGGCAGTGCAGAGCACAGAGTCCCAGGCCTTCTTTGCCTATGACGGCTGGAAGGCAGTGGAGCGCAATCCCCACGCCCTGGGGGAGTTTACCTGGACCGCCTATGACAATCTGGGTGAGGCCGGGGCCGGGCGGATTGCCTGGAGCCGGGAGGAACTGCTCACCTGGCTCTGCGGGGACTATCCCTGGCTCAGCTGCTACCAGGGGGATTTGGATTTGGACGGCCGGCGGCGGCCCCAGTCCTACTACCGGAAAATCCTCTGGGGCCTGGACCAGGGCATCCACCTCTTTGTCCACCATCCGGCCCACACGAACCAGCCCTACTACGGCATGGGCTGGCACTGGGCGGATGTCCGGAAAAACTGGACCTTTGACGCGCAGTATATCGGCCAGCCCGTCAAGTTGGAGGCCTATGCCGACTGCGACGAGGTAGCCTTCTATATAAACGGCGTCCTGGCCGGAACTGCCGTCCCTCACAAGCTGAAGGCCCGCCTGGTGGTTCCCTATACCCCCGGCCGGGTGGAGGCGGTGGCTCTGCGAGGCGGCCAGGCCGCGGCCTCCGACAGGATTGAGACCACCGGCGCACCGGCACAGCTCCTGCTGGAGGCGGACAGCACAGCCCTCCGGGCCGACGGCATGGATTTGAGCTTTGTCACCATCCGGGTGGCCGACGCCGCCGGGCGCACTGTCATAACAGACGACGTTTCCGTCTCCGCCGCAGTCTCCGGCGCCGGCGCCCTGGCGGGCCTGGGCTCGGGCAATCCATGCACGCCGGAGAACTACGGCACCGGTACCCGCCGTGTCTTCGGCGGCTATGCCCTGGCCTGCCTCCGCGCCGGGACGGTTGCCGGGCCGCTGACCCTCATTGTCTCCGCCCCCGGCCTGGGCAGCGCCAGACTGCGCCTTGACGCAGTCTGACTTCTTTCCAGCTTTTTTTCGAAAAGCCCTTGCCTTTTTTCCCGGTTCGGGGTATACTGATAGTACTTCTTGACGTATGCGCAGCCTGCATTTTTTGTTGGTCATGTCTACTTCTTGATCGAACAAAAAATGCAGGCCTTTTTATTGATACGGCTGGAGGAAAAGATGAGGAGGTTATTTTGATTATGTATAACGGAACTGTCAAGTGGTTTAACAACGCAAAGGGCTTTGGCTTCATCTCCAAGGACGACGGGGGCGAGGACGTGTTTGTCCATTTCTCCGCCATCGTGGCCGACGGCTTCAAGAGCCTGACCGAGGGCCAGCATGTCACCTTTGACATCGAGCCCGACCCCCGCAGCACCGACAAGATGCGGGCGGTAAACGTCGTCGCCGTGGAGGGCTAAAATCTCTCCTGCTCCGCTTGAACCCCCCTGCCGCAGCATTGCGGCAGGGGGATTTTTGTATCCACCCGCTTCAGTTCAGAACGTTTTGTGCAAAATATATAATTTTAGGTCTGTATATTATAAATTTTTTATAAAAGATGCGAATTTCATTGACGGGGTGTGGGATTTCAAGTATACTGAAATTGTAGGAAAAATCTAGTCGCTCTTCCAGATTGCAAAAGGAAAGGATGCGGTTCCAATGGGCTCAACAAGTCCGAAACTTTCAGTGTACCTGCAATAGAAGGAGACAGTGGAGCGCCTTATTGGTTTTACTACAATTCAAAGGGGTATATTTATGCAATCCATCAGGGAACGCTTAACGGGATACCGGCAGCGGTCAAGGCCTCGGCCGCCAACGCGCAGCTTGGGGTTTCCATCTATACGTCATAAAGCCGCTTATATTCTGCCCCTTTTGTGCTGCCTCATCGTAACGGCCTGCACCCCGGCGGCGGAGGTGGATGTTCGCGCAGAGCTGGCCTATTTCTATGGGGACAGCCTTTATGTGGAGGATGGGCACTACTATGCCGTAAACTATACCATACGGGAGGCGGACGGCCAGCTCCCCGTCCGGGAGGACGGCACACCCAAATATAGGGTGTATTTGGAGACGCCGGACACCGTCTCTCTGGAGGTACACACGGAAAACCCTGAGCGGGTCGTGGTGACGCTTTCATATTCCGGCGAGTCCGGGCGGCTGGAGTTCGGAGAGCGTTACAGACTGGAAAAGCTGATTGGGGAGCAGTGGTATGAGATTAACAGCCTGACGGGTTTTACCGACATCGGGTATTGGCTTGACCCCGGCGGGAGCCATTCTTATACCATCGATTTGCGGGGCCAGGGCGTCACGGCCCTGTCGCCGGGCAACTACCGGCTTACCCATTTGCATTTATGTATTCTGGATGACCCGTCAGATTTGAAATTTGCCCCATTTGATATCACCACTGAATTTGTCATCGAAGGGGAATAGGCTTTAAAAAGCCGTATTATTTATTAT
>CAZRNK010000152.1:0-5606 GCA_964601435.1 uncultured Oscillospiraceae bacterium
CGCCAGGCGCGCCTCCAAATCCGCCTGGGTAGTGCGCAGGGTATTGACCTGAATCGCTGTCTCAACAGGGGCATTCTGGAGATAGAGCAGCGCCTCCGTCTCCTCCAGGCCAATGCGCTCCAAAAACGCCTGTACCAGCCATTCCGGATGGCTGGTGCGCACCGCCAGGCGCCGGACGCTGTCTTCGTCGTCCGGCTCAGGCAGATGCTCCCGCTCCGCAGCGATGCGCCGGAGCACCGCGTTCACCAGTCCGGAGGCCCGTCCGCACCCGGCGCTGCGGCACAGCTCCACAGCGGTATTGACCGCGGCAGATGCAGGGATTTTATCCATATAAACCAGCTGATAGACGCCCAGCCGCAGAATGTCCAGCACCTGTGGCTCCAGCCGCCGGCTTTTCGTAGTGGAATAACAGTCAATATAGAAATCGCACATGCTTGCGCGCTGGAGTACGCCATAGCACAGCCGGGTGGCCAGCGCCGCTTCCCGCTCGTCCGGAACGCTTTTGGCGAGGATGCTCTCCAGAACCGAATCCGACCAGGCCCCTGCCCGCCGGCAGCGCCGCAGCGCCTCCAGCGCCGCTTCCCGGCCGTTCACAGTTTGGTCCCCGGCGCAACAGGGTGCCCCAGCAGCCAGGCCGCGGCCTCCATGCGCTTTTTTCCCGGAGCCTGGAGCTCCTTGACCAGCACTGTCTGCCCCCCGCCGCAGGCAATCTCCAGCCCCTGTTTTCCGGCGGCAACCACCGTTCCAGGCGCTTCCTGGGTAGAGGTTTCTGTATAGCCGGCGGCAAAGATGCGGAGGGTCTCTCCCCCCAGGACTGTGGTGGCCACCGGCCAGGGCTGCAGGCCATATATATGTTTGACGATTTCCCGGGGGGATTTGTTCCAGTCAATGGGGCACATGGATTTGTCCAGTTGCCGGGTATAGGTGGCTTTGTCCTCCTCCTGGGGAATGGGATGAATGTCCCCGCTCCCCAGCTTTACCACTGTCTCACACAGCAGCGCCGCCCCCAGGGTCTTGAGCCGGTCAAAGAGCGCCCCGCTGGTTTCAAACTCCCCAATCTCGGTGCGCCGCTGGGCCAGGATATCCCCGGTGTCCATTCCCTCGTTCATCTGCATCACCGTCACACCCGTCTCCCGCTCCCCATTGAGGACAGCCCACTGGATAGGGGCTGCACCCCGGTAGGCCGGGAGCAGAGAGCCGTGGACGTTGATGCAGCCCAGCGGCGGAATGTCCAGGATTTCCTTGGGCAATATCTTCCCATAGGCCACCACAATGATGACATCCGGGGCCAGCTCCCGCAGCTGCTGGGCCGCCTCCGGCGTCTGCAGGCTTTCTGGCTGAAAAACCGGAATGCCCGCTGCCTGGGCCAGCGCTTTCACCGGCGACGGCGTCTCCTTCATGCCGCGGCCCCTGGGCCTGTCGGGCTGGGTATAAACGGCCGAGGGGGAAAGCCCTGCGTCCAGCAGCGCTTGGAGGGAGGCGGCGGCAAAATCCGGCGTCCCCATGAACACAATCCGCACTTACGCTTCCTCCTCCGCCTCCGGCGGGGCACTCAGGGCCTCCAGCTCCTCCTGGGTGAGGAAGTGGTCCACCTTGGTTGTGAAGAGTACGCCGTCCAGATGGTCAATCTCATGGCAGAAGGCCCGGGCGGTCAGCCCCTCGCCTTCCACCTCAAAAAATTCCCCGTTTCGGTCCTGGGCCCGGACGCGGACCTTCTCCGGCCGGCATACGACGCCCCAGACGCCGGGCACACTCAGGCAGCCCTCAGGCCCCTCCTGTTCGCCCTCCACGGACAGGATTTCCGGGTTGATGAGCTCATAGACGAACTCCTCTTCCCCCTCGTCCACATTGGTTTCCAGCACCAGCACAGCCCGGCGCAGCACCCCCACCTGGGGCGCTGCCAGGCCGACGCCGGACGCCTGCGCCAACGTCTCGCGCATGTCGTCCAGCAAAATATGAAGCCGCTCATTAAAGTCTGTTACAGGCCGGCAATGCTTTTCCAGCGTCGGCTCGCCCTGTGTCAAAATCGTCCTTAACGCCATTTTTCATTCCTCTCAATCCAAAGGGTTGTGGTCGGCAAAGACCGACACGCCCCGAAGTTCCTTGTTTGTATTGCAAAAGGCCAAGAGCTGGCCAATCAGGGCCCGGATCTCCGGCCCGCCCCGGGCCGCCACACTCACCCTGTACCGGTACCGGTTATTCACCCGCACAACGGGCAGCGGCGCCGGCCCCAGCACCTGCGCGCCGGCATCCGACGGAAGCCGCGCCAGGAGAATATCCCGAATTGCAGCGCAGCAGCGCAGCACCGCCGCCTCCTGAAGCCCGGAGGCCGTAATGCCATATATGTCTACAAACGGCGGGGAATTCTGGACCCGCCGCAGGTTGATTTCCGAGGCGTAAAAGCCCTCATAGTTCTGACTGGCCGCCTGACGAATCACCTGATTTTCCGGTGTAAAAGTCTGAATCAGGGCCCGGCCCGGCCGCTCTCCCCGACCAGAGCGGCCCACCACCTGGGTAATCAGGGAAAAGGTCCGCTCTGCCGCCCGGTAACTGCCGGCATACAGGCTCTGGTCCGCCGAAAGGACACCCACCAGGGTGACGTTTTCAAAGTTCAGCCCCTTGGTGACCATCTGGGTACCGACCAAAATGGGAATCTTCTCCTTCTGGAACCGGGTTAAAATCGCCTCATGGGAGCCGGCATGGGATACCGTGTCGGTGTCCATGCGCAGCACCTGTACGCCCGGCAGCAGCTTGAGGAGTTCCTCCTCCACCTTCTGCGTCCCGGCGCCAATCTGCTGGAGCTGCCCCCCGCAGGCGGGACAGACGGCATCCGGACTCTGGAAGTAGCCGCAGTAGTGGCACATCAACCGCCGGTTGGCGCTGTGGTAGGTCAGACTGACGCTGCACCGGGGGCATTCATAGGTGAAACCACACTCCCCGCAGGTAATCAGCTTGGCTGCGCCTCGGCGATTTAAAAACAAAATGCTCTGTTCGCCCCGGCTGAGATTTTCCTCCAGCTCCCGGCGCAGGGGCGCGCTGATGCTGCCCCCGTTCCCGGCCCGCAGTTCCCGCTTCATGTCCACAATCTCCACCCGGGGCAGCGCCATCTCATTGTAACGCACAGGGACAGAGAAATAATGGTATCGTCCTATCTCTGCAAAATACCGGCTCTCCACCGAGGGGGTTGCGCTCCCCAGCAGGAGAAGGGCGTCTGATTTGGCACAGCGGTAGCGGGCAATGTCCCGAGCGTGGTAGCGGGGGGTGTTCTCCGACTTATAGGAGTCCTCCTGCTCTTCATCCAGAATCAAAATTCCCAGATTTTCCACTGGCGCAAATACAGCGCTCCGCGTACCGATGACCACGCGGGCCGTCCCGGCGCGCACCCGCTTCCACTCATCATAGCGCTCCCCCAGGGAGAGGGCGCTGTGGAGCACAGCAATTTCGTCCCCAAAATGGGCGGAAAAAGTCTGCAGCATCTGGGGCGTCAGGGAAATTTCCGGCACCAGCAAAATGGCGCTCTTTCCCCGGAGAAGCTGGTCAGCAATCAGGCGGATATAGATTGCAGTCTTGCCGCTGCCTGTCACACCAAAGAGCAGGGCCGCCTGGGCCGTTTCGGCCTCTGCCAGAGCAGAAATCCCCTGATATGCGGCACTCTGTGCCGCATTGAGCTGCGGAAGGCTGGCGCGCTCTCCCACAGGGACAGCCGGCCGCCGGAAAACCTCCTGGGCCTCAATCTCCACAAGCCCGGCCCGCTCCAGGGCCCGCACAGACTGCATGGACGCCCCGGTGAAATAGCAAACTTCCCGGACTGCCACCCGGCCTACTGCCGCAAGCAGGGACAGTATAGACGCCTGCTGGGGGGCCCGAGGGCGCTTTTGCCCCGCCAGGACCAGTGCCTCCTCCGCTGAAACGGAGAGGGAGACCATGTTGAGCGTCTTGTCCTTTACCCGCCGCTCGCCCTCCTTGTCAAACCAGAGGCCGGCGGGCAAAATCGCCTTGACTGCGTCGTAAACTGTGCAAAAATACTGCTCCCGCATCCACATGGCCATGCGGAGCTGGGCAGATGTCAGCAGCGGCTGCGCATCCAGCATTCGCTCAATAGACTTCAGCTGCGCCTTGGGATGCTCCTCCGAGCAGGAGAGAATCAGGCCCTCTGTCCGCCGGTTTCCCCGGCCAAAGGGGACAACTACCCGGACGCCAGGAACCGCCTTGTCCTGTAGGGGCTGGGGAACCAGATAATCATAGGGCTTATCCACCCAGTATGTTGCCGCTGAAACGGCCACCTTTGCTATCATGGACACCCCTCTCTCCCCCGGATACAGCAAATCGGCGGGGGAAAGACCCCGCCGCAAAACTTAAAGCTGCTGCGCCTGTATCTGCTCCGGCTTCAGCGTCAGCTTGCCGGTATATACTTCCTCAATCGCAATGGAGACCGCCTTTTTATCCAGGGGCTCTCCCATCTCCTCCGCCTCCGCAGAAATCTGCCGGGCCCGGCGGGCCACCAGGTTTACCAACTGATACCGGCTTCCCACACGTTTCACAAGGTCAGCCATCGGTGGATAGAGCATCATACGTCCTTCAGTCCTTTCCAAAAATCCAACAGTTTTAATTTAATAAGAAAGTTTATTCAAAACTCACTGTATACCAGCATCCAAATCCAACATGGTCCGGACAAGGCAAATCCGTTCCGCCATCCGGCATTTTTCCGCGGTAATAATGGCGTCCAGTTCCCGTCCGGCCCGGTCCACATTGTCGTTGATAATGATGTAATCATACATATCTGCCTGCCTGTATTCTTCCCTGGCCCTGGCCAGGCGTCCTTGGATTTTTTCCAGGGAATCCTTGCCTCTGTCCAGCAGGCGGCGCTCCAGCTCGGCAAAGCTGGGCGGCAGAAGAAAAACCAGAATCGCCTCCGGCATACTGGCGCGAATCTGGGCTGCACCCTGGACCTCAATGTCCAAAATCACATCCTGTCCGGCAGCCAGCCGCTCCTCTACAGCGGCGCGGGGTGTTCCGTAATAGTTCCCCACATAACAGGCGTGCTCCAGCAGGGCATCCTCCGCCAAAAGGGCCTCAAATTCCTCCGGGGTCATAAAGAAATAATCCACCCCATGCTTCTCCCCGGCCCGGGGGCTGCGGGTCGTAGCGGAAACGGAAAAAGTCAGGTTCTCCCGCATAGCCATGGCCTGGGCAATTACAGTGCTCTTTCCGCTGCCGGAAGGCCCGGAAATGACAATCAGCTTTCCCGTCTCAGTCATTCTCCTCGCCTCCCACGCGTCCAGCAACAGTTTCTGGCTGGACGGCGGAGAGAATCACATGTCCGCTGTCCATAATAATTACACCGCGGGTCCGCCGGCCATAGGTTGCATCGATGAGCATGCCCTTTTCCCGAACCTCCTGGATAATCCGCTTAATGGGTGCAGACTCCGGACTCACTACCGCTACCAACCGGCTGGAAGAGACCATGTTCCCGAACCCAATATTGATAAGCTTCACACCAAACTCCTCCTACTCGATGTTTTGAACCTGCTCCCGAATCTTTTCAATCTCCCCCTTCAGCTCCACAACTACCTTTGCCAATTCGGCATCGCTGCACTTGGAGCCGA
>CAZRNK010000153.1:0-5598 GCA_964601435.1 uncultured Oscillospiraceae bacterium
CGTAAAAGTCCGCGCCAATCTCGGCGGCATATTCCGGCGTCAGCACCGCGCCGCCTACCCAGATTTTACAGGGGTGCCCTGTATCGCGGATGGCCCGGATGGTCTCCGCCATGGCGCCCACTGTGGTGGTCATCAGCGCCGAGAGCCCCACCAGGGCTACGTTCTCCCGGACCACCGCCTCCGCCACGGTCTGCACCGGCACGTCCCGGCCTAAGTCCACCACCTGATAGCCGTAGTTTTCCAAAACCACTTTTACAATATTTTTCCCAATATCGTGGATGTCCCCCTGGACGGTGGCCACCACAATCTTCCTCTTACTGATGCGCGCACCCCCGCTCTCGGCAATGGCCGAGCGGATAACCTCAAAGCCGGCGCAGGCGGCGTTGGCCGCCTGGATAAGCTGGGGCAGGAAAATTTCCTGCCGCTCATACCCGTCCCCCACCGCGTCCAGGGCGGGAATCAGCTCCCGGTTGACAATCTCCAGGGGCTCCCGCTCCATTAAGAGGGCGCGGGTCTGGGCCGCCGCTTCCTCTTTGAGCCCCCGGGCAATCGCCTCCCGAAGGGTCACAGTTCCCGCTGCGGGCACACTGGCGGGTTTTTCCTCTCCAGCGCCGGCAAAGCGCCGGATATAGGCCGCCGCTCCCGCGTCCTCCCCCGAGAGGACGCGGAAAGCGCTGACCGCGTCCATCATGGCCCGCTGGTTGGGGTTTATAATGGGCAAATCCAGGCCGCAGCACATGGCCTGGGTCAGAAAGCTCTCCGTAATGTGGGCCCGCTCCGGGAGGCCGAAAGAGATATTGGACACCCCCAGCACCGTGTGGAGCCCCAGCTCCTCCCGGACGCGGCGCAGCGCCCGGAGCGTCTCCCCCGCCTGTGCCTGCTGGGCGGAGACGGTGAGCGTCAGGCAGTCGATGAACACATCCTCCCGGGCGAGGCCGTAGGAGAGGGCGGCTTCCAAAATCCGCTGCGCAATGGCAAAGCGCGCCTCCGCCGTCTGGGGAATGCCCCCCTCGTCCATGGTCAGCCCCACCACCGCCGCGCCATATTTCCGGCACAGGGGCAAAATGGCGTCCAGGCTCTCCCAGCTGCCGTTGACAGAGTTGACAATGGGCTTGCCGTTATAATACCGGAGCCCGGCCTCAATGGCCTTTGAATCGGAGGCGTCAATCTGCAGTGGCAGGGCCAGGACGCCCTGGAGGGCTTTGACCGTTTCCGCCATCATCGCCGCCTCATCCAGGCCCGGGAGGCCCACATTTACATCCAGAATATCGGCCCCCGCCTCTGCCTGCTCCAGTCCCCGCTCCTGGATATATGGGAAATCCCGCTCCCGGAGGGCCTGCTGAAAGCGCTTCTTGCCCGTGGGGTTGATGCGCTCGCCAATGACGCGGACGCCGGAGAGCTCCACCGTCTCCGTCCCCGAGCACACCCCCCGCCGGGGTACGCCGGCGGGCACTGTGCACTGCCCCTGCGCCAGCCGTCCCCGGAGGGCGCGGATAAAGTCCGGCGTGGTCCCGCAGCAGCCGCCGAAAATGGAAAAGCCCAGCTCCAGATAGGGCTCCATGGCCCGGGCAAATGCCTCGGGGGTTATGCTGTAGGCCCCGGTGGCGGGGTCAGGCAGGCCGGCATTGGCCTTGATAATCATGGGCAGGCGGGTCCATTCCGACAACTCCCGGGCCATGGGCAGCAGCTCCACCGGCCCCAGGGAGCAGTTAAAGCCCAGGGCATCCACCCCCAGCCCCTCCAGGGTCAGGGCCATGGCGGACACCGGCACGCCCAGGAAGGTCCGCCGGTTTTCCTCAAACGTCATGGTAACCCAGACAGGCAGGCCTGTGTGCTCCCTGGCCGCCAGCATCGCCGCCTTCACCTCATAGAGGTCGCTCATGGTCTCAAAAACAATCAGGTCGGCCCCGGCAGCAGCCCCGGCCGTCACCATCTCCCGGTAGATTTCATAGGCCTCATCAAAGCGGAGCGTACCCAGGGGCTCCAACAGCTCCCCCACAGGGCCGATGTCCAGGGCCACCCGGGCCCGGCCCGCCGCAGCTTCCTTTGCCAGGGCCACTGCCGCGGCAATGACTGCCGCCGGAGAGGCCCCTGTGCCGGCGAGCTTGCGGGCATTGGCCCCGAAGGTATTGGTATAGAGCACCTGGCTTCCCGCCTCCAGATAGCTGCGGTGGATATCCCGGACGGTGTCCGGGGCGCGCAGGCACATAAGCTCCGGGTTTTCCCCGGCTTTCAGCCCCGCGGCCTGTAATTGGGTGCCCATGGCCCCGTCTAAAAAACAAAGCTCACGCGTCACAGGTCCTGTTCTCCTTTCGAAAGCTGCAGGTTTCAAACTGGGTACAAGCTGCGCAGCCCCGGGCCCGCTTCTGCTGGGGCCGGGGCGCAACCCCCATTACTGCTGTCACGGATTTCAGCGGGGTCAGCAGCCCGCTCTTCGTCAGCGTCAGGCCGATGCGCCGCTGGGTGTCCAGCACAGCGCACAGCGCCCGCTGCTGCGCCAGGGGAAAATCCCCGTAACCTGGACTGAACCTGTCCGTCAGATGCTCCAGGGAAAACCGCTCCGCCAAGTCCCGGCACAGGTTGTCGCAGACATTTTCAATGGCGCTGCTGGCGCAGGCGTCCAGAACCACCGCCTCTGCCATGTCCCGGACCTGGGCCCGCTGGATGGCCCTGTCCACCTCCGCCCCCAACGTCGCCGCCATCAGGATAACCTGGTCGCTTTCAGAGAGCAGGGCCCGCATATCCGCCCCCTGTGGGAAGAAATCTGCCCCATCCAGGGCCGTCTCCCCCCGGCGCCGGAACACGCGCCAGACGCATCGGGGTCTGGCTGCCTGCATCAGAAAATCTGTGCAGCGCACAATGGCGGCGTCCACCTCAGCCGGGACGCCGCCGCCCTTATATTGCAGATATAACAGCACTTCCTGGCGAGAAATCTCCTGAAGCGCCGCCGGATTGCTCCCCATGTTCCAGCTCCTTTCCTGTCGCTGCGTGCCCGGATTCCACATGGGTCTCCAAAAAATCAATAAACGCCCGTACCGCATTGTCCGCAATCTGCTGGCGCTGGGACGCCACCATCTCCTGGCAGCGCGCTGGGTCATTGAGGAGATTCCACCCCCGCACTGCCTGGACCAGCACGCCCCGTCCGGAGACACTCATCCCGCTGTCGGTAAACATCTGCCGGTTCCGGGTCTCACAGCCGGGAATGGGGGCTAAGTGCACCATGGGAATCTGCATCACCGCGCCCTCCGTAGATGTAATGCCGCCGGGCTTGGTATACAGCAGGTCGCTGGCCTCCATGTACCGGGCCACCTGGTCGGTAAAGCCCACCACCCGCACCTGGGGATTGTCCCCATACCGGCGGTTCAGCGTGGCATACAGCTGCTGGTTGGAGCCGCAGATGACGGCGATGTGTACATCCTTTGCAATCAGCTTCAAAAGCCAGTACGTAAGCTGGGTAATATGACCTGCGCCCATGCTGCCGCCCATAATCAGAATCCAGCGGCCCGAGGTTGAAAGCCCCAAAACCTTTCTGGATTCAGTTTTTCCAATGCGCTCATAAAAGGCGGCCCCCACCGGAATCCCCAGCGGTACCAGCTTCTCCGCCGGCACGCCCCGGCGGACAAACTCCTCCCGGCATACTTCTCCGGGAATCATCAGATAATCGCAGTCCGTCTCTTCCCAGAAGGGGGTGCAGGTATAGTCTGTGGCCACTGCCACCGTCAGGGGCAAATCCACCCCTTTGCGTTTTAAATATGTCACGGCTTCTGCTGCAAAAATATGGGCCAGGACAATGGCGTCAAAGTCCCGCTCTGCCAAATATTCCTCCAGGGCCGGAGTCATCCGGCCACAGATTTTGTATACCGGAGAGGGAAATCCCAACTTATGCTGGGCACTGCTCACCGCCCGGCTCAGCCCATAGGTCACACCAAACATGGCGGGCGCTTTTTTTGCCATACCAATATAGGTACCGCAAATCAGGGAGGAAACTTTCTTCCCGGTCATCCCCAGGAAATCCACAGTCTCCGCCTTGTGGCCCCGCGCCCGGAGCCCTTCGGCCACCGCCCCTCCCACAGAGTTGTGGCCTCCGCCAGTATTGCAAGATAAAATCAGCACATTCATGCAGGTTCTCCAATGTTCCTTCCAATCTCTCTTTGTGGTAGACTGGGTTTTCCAAAGCGCTTTGTGTGTTTTAGACGCTTCAGGACTTTATTATATACATTTATTCCTTCAAAATCAACCTCCAGTCGCAGCCACATCCAACCGGAGGTTTTTCACTTTTTTCGCCCCCAATCCCTTTACAGGCCTGTCAAAATATGCGATACTAACGGAGGTAAACTCAAATGCAGCATTATAAGGGAGGCGGTTCCTTTGTCCCATCAAACAGTTATTGTCCTGGATTTTGGCGGACAGTATAATCAGCTCATTGCCCGCCGGGTTCGGGAGTGCGGCGTATACTGTGTCGTCAAGCCCTATACCACGCCGCTTGGCGAGTTGGAAGCCCTGAACCCCATCGGCTTTATCTTTACCGGCGGCCCCAGCAGCGTCTATGCCGAAAATTCGCCCAAGTGCGACCCAGCCCTCTTTGATTTGGGCATCCCCGTTTTGGGTATCTGTTACGGCTGCCAGCTTATGGCCCATCTTTTGGGCGGCGAGGTAACGGCGGCGCAGGCGGACACCGCGCGGGAATATGGCAAAACAGAGACGTTTTATGACACCTCCTGTGCACTTTTCCAGGGGCTGCCCCAGCAGGGGATTTCCTGGATGAGCCACGGAGACTATATGGCCAAAGTTCCGGAAGGCTTTGCGCTGGTTGCGCATACACCCATGTGCCCCACCGCCGCGATTGCGGATGCCGGACGCAAATTCTACGGCGTTCAGTTCCATCCTGAAGTCAATCATACGGAAAACGGGACGGCCATGCTCCGGAATTTCCTCTATAGCGTCTGCGGCGCTACAGGCGACTGGACTATGGGGGACTATAAAAACACGGCAATTGCAGCTGTGCGTGCCCAGGTGGGAAACGGCAAAGTACTCCTGGCGCTCTCCGGGGGCGTGGATTCCTCCGTGGCCGCGGCCCTTCTGGCCGAAGCGGTGGGCAGCCAACTCACCTGTGTCTTTGTGGACCACGGCCTGATGCGCAAGGACGAGGGGGACGAGGTGGAGGCCGCCTTCGCCAAATGGGATTTAAATTTTATCCGTGTGGATGCAGAGCAGCGCTTCCTGGAAAAGCTCTCCGGCGTCACAGAGCCGGAGGCCAAGCGGAAAATCATCGGTGAGGAGTTTATTCGGGTCTTTGAATCGGAAGCCAAAAAGATTGGCCGCGTAGACTATCTGGCTCAGGGGACCATCTATCCGGACGTCATCGAGTCCGGCGCCGGAGACGCCGCCGTCATCAAGAGCCACCACAATGTCGGCGGCCTGCCGGATTACGTGGATTTTAAAGAGATTATCGAGCCCCTGCGGCTTCTTTTCAAGGACGAAGTCCGTCAGCTGGGCCGGGAGCTGGGTCTGCCTGAATACCTGGTGTCCCGCCAGCCCTTCCCCGGTCCCGGCCTTGTCATCCGCATTATCGGCGAGATTACCAAGGAGAAGGCCGAC
>CAZRNK010000154.1:0-5565 GCA_964601435.1 uncultured Oscillospiraceae bacterium
GGGACCCGGCATTTTCAGCCGGGTCCTCTTTGGCCTGTTCTTTTGGATACTTTTCTTGCAGGAGCAAGAAAAGTATCGCGCCCGTCCCCGCCCGTGGGCGGAAGCCTTTTCTTCCAAGCGTGTCTGTGCTATAATATGCCAGTATTTCAACAGAAGGAGAGAAGTGCATGGGCCATCCCTGGGAAGAAATCGAACTGGATATCTATGAAGGCCATATGGCGCAGGAAAATATCCGGCAGCTCCAGGCTCTGAACCGGATAATGCGTGCGCAGTTTTCTGCCTACAATGTGCAATCCCTGATGATTCTGGGTGTGGCCGGGGGGAACGGTTTGGAATACATTCGTCCGGATGCGTACCAAAAGGTGTATGGGGTTGACATTAACCGCTCATATTTGGAAGCATGCCGGGTGCGCTATCCCGGACTGGCCGGTATTCTGGAGACAATCTGTGTGGATGTGCGCCGGGATTGGGCGTTGCTGCCCCGTGCAGAACTGCTTGTAGCCAATCTTTTTTTGGAATATGTAGGGTATGCCTGCTTTCAGAAAATTATAGGACAGGTGCGTCCCTGCTTTGTCTCCTGCACGATTATGGAAGTAGAGCAGGCGGGTTCTTTTGTGTCAGACTCTCCCTATGCCCAGGCCTTTGCCCGCCTGGGGGAGATAGAGACGGATATTGCAGAGGGGCCCTTGGTGAGCGCGCTGGAAGCGTGTGGGTATGTGTTTGACCGGAAAATGCGCGGTGAGACAGCGCTGCCCAATGGGAAACGGCTGCTGCGGCTCGATTTTGTCCGGCGGGCGCCGGTTGTAGAGGAACGGGAGACAGGAGGAGAATATGGAACTGTGTAATGTATCAATCCGTCCGGCACTGCCGGAGGACGCGGCGGCGCTGCTGGAAATCTATGCCCCTTATGTCCGGGAGACGGCCATCTCCTTTGAATATGCAGTGCCGGATTTGGAGACGTTCCGGGGGCGGATTGAAAACACCCTGAAAAAATACCCCTATCTCGCAGCGGAGTCGGCGGGGGAAATCCTGGGCTATGCCTATCTAGGCCCCTTTAAGACCCGGGACGCTTACAGCTGGGCTGTGGAGACGACCATCTATCTGAAGCAGGGGCTGGGGCGGCAGGGTTTGGGACGGCGGCTGTATGAGGCGCTGGAGGCGGTAGCCGCGGCGCAGCATATAACCAATTTCAATGCCTGTATTGCCAGCCCGCCGGAGGAGGGGGATGCATATGTCACCCGAAACAGCATTGCGTTCCACGCCCACATGGGATACCGGCTGGTGGGGGAGTTCCGGCAGTGCGGGTATAAATTCGGCCGGTGGTACAACATGGTTTGGATGGAGAAACATATCAGTGCCCATGTACCCAGGCCGGAGCCCGTCATCCCCTTTCCGGAGCTGCCTGCGGAGACGCTGCACCGCTGCGGCATCAGCTGAGTCGGGCGGCCCCGGCGTGCCTGGGCAAAAACGCGAAGGAGCAAAGACGGCCGGCTCTGAAAAGTGCCGCTTTCTACAAAAAATAGAAATTTGGGAAGTTTTCCTCTTGCAATATCCAGCCGATGTGCGTATACTGGAAAAAAACCTTTGAAAAGAGGTCTAACCATGGAAAAAATCAGCATCCAATTGACCGCGCACCCCAAGGCAAAGCCCGACGTAAATGGCATTGCCTTCGGTACCTGTTTCTCTGACCACATGTTCCTCATGGACTATTCCCGGGAGCAAGGGTGGCATGACCCCCGGATTGTGCCCTATGGCCCCATTTCCCTGGAGCCCTCGGCCATGGTCTTTCACTATGCCCAGGAAATCTTTGAGGGCCTGAAGGCCTATCGGACTGCGGAGGGGAAAATCCAGCTCTTCCGCCCAACGGAGAATATTGCCCGGATGAACCGCTCCGCAGAGCGGATGTGCATTCCCCAGGTGCCTGAGGATATCTATATGGAGGCCCTCAAGACCCTGGTAGAGGTGGACAAGGACTGGGTGCCCAGCGAGCCGGACACCTCCCTGTATATCCGGCCCTTCATCATTGCCACGGACCCCCAGGTGGGCGTCCACGCCTCCCATACCTATATTTTTGCCATCATTACCTGCCCGGTGGGCAGCTATTATGCCGAGGGCCTGGACCCGGTGAAAATTCTCATCGAGAGCGAGGATGTCCGCGCCGTCCGGGGCGGCACCGGTTTTGCCAAGTGCGGCGGAAACTATGCGGCTTCCCTCCGGGCCGGCGAGCGGGCAGAGCAGGAGGGCTTCTCCCAGGTCCTGTGGCTGGACGGCGTCCATCGGAAATATATTGAAGAAGTGGGCAGCATGAACGTTATGTTCAAGATTAACGGCGTTGTCGTCACCCCGGAGCTCACCGGCAGCGTTCTGCCCGGCATCACCCGCAAGTCCAGCATTCAATTGCTTCAGGATTGGGGCTATGAAGTCCAGGAGCGGCTGATTTCCATCCATGAGCTGATTGAGGCCGCCGAGGACGGAAGCCTGGAGGAAGCCTGGGGCACCGGCACTGCCGCCGTTATTTCCCCCATCGGGGAGATTGCCTATGATGGAAAGCACTATACCGTCCAGGACGGGGGCATTGGCAGCCTGACCCAGCGGCTGTATGATACCCTCACCGGAATCCAGTGGGGGAAAATTCCTGATACCTATGGCTGGACGGTTCCAGTCTGCTGAGGGCTGGTATCAAAAAAATTTGGAGGCCTGTTTGCCTCCACAGGAATATAGCTGAAAGCGTAGGCCAGAGGGGCCCGGCATTTGTGGCCGGGCCCCTCTGGGCACGCCCACAGGATTCGGGCTTTTGGGATGGAAGCTGTAGGTAGCATCTGCGGGAACGCCGACGCTTTTTCATTTTCTTTTTCAGGGGGAGAGGGGAGCGCGGCGCGATGCATGTGCGAAGTATACAAAGAATCTGCCTGCGGCATAAAATCCTTCTGACATAATAAATATTCATTTTGTCTTGACAAAAATTCATTATGAGCGTATAATTCAAGCATAATTTAGAATAAATATTCATTTGGAGGATATAGCAATGGATAAGAAAAACATTAAGAAAGTCGTGCTGGCCTACTCCGGCGGCCTGGACACCTCGGTCATCATTCCCTGGCTGAAAGAAAACTATGACAACTGTGAGGTCATCGCCGTCTCTGCGGACGTGGGCCAGGGCAGCGAGCTGGACGGCCTGGAGGAAAAGGCCCTCAAGACCGGCGCCAGCAAGCTCTATATCCTGGATCTCACCGATGAGTTTGTGGACGAATACATCATCCCCACCATGAAGGCGGGGGCAACTTATGAAAATTATCTCCTGGGCACCAGCTTCGCCCGGCCCATTATTGCCAAGCGGATTGTAGAGATTGCGCTGAAGGAAGGGGCCGATGCCATCGCCCACGGCTGCACCGGGAAGGGGAACGACCAGGTCCGCTTCGAGCTGGCCATCAAGGCCTTTGCCCCCAATATGCCGGTGATTGCCCCCTGGCGTACCTGGGAGCTGGACAGCCGGGAGAAGGAGATTGCCTATGCCGAGGCCCACAATGTCCCCCTGAAGATTAACCGGGAGACCAACTATTCCAAGGACAAGAACCTGTGGCACTTAAGCCACGAGGGGCTGGATTTGGAGGACCCGGCCAATGAGCCCCAGTATGAGAAGCCGGGCTTCCTGGAGATGAGCGTATCTCCCCTCCAGGCGCCGGATACCCCCACCTATGTGACCATCGACTTTGAAAAAGGTGTGCCCGTGGCTGTGGACGGGGAGAAGATGAAGTGTAGCGACATCATCCGCCGCCTCAACGATTTAGGCGGGAAAAACGGCATCGGCCTGCTGGATATTGTGGAAAACCGTCTGGTGGGGATGAAATGCCGGGGCGTATACGAGACCCCTGGCGGCGCCATTCTCTACAAGGCCCACGAGATTCTGGAGACGCTGTGCCTGGACAAGATGACCGCCCACGAGAAGGCCAAGCTGGCCATTACCTTCGGCGAGCTGGTGTATAACGGCCAGTGGTTCACCCCCCTGCGGGAGGCGTTGAGCGCCTTTGTGGATAAGACCCAGGAGACCGTCACCGGCACTGTGAAACTCAAACTCTACAAGGGCAACATCATCAACGCCGGCGTCACATCGCCCTATTCCCTCTATTCCGAGGAGATTGCCACCTTCGGAGAGGACGATGTCTATGACCAGAACGATTCTGCCGGCTTCATCAGCCTCTATGGGCTGCCCATCAAGGTGAAGGCCATGATGGAGCAGAAGATGAAGCAGCAGTAGGAGGCGGCTATGGAAAAACTGTGGGCAGGACGCTTTTCCCAGAGCCTGGACGCCGGGGCGGATGATTTTAATTCCTCTCTGCCCTTTGACAAGAAAATGTACCGCCAGGATATCCGGGGCTCCATGGCCCACGCCGCAATGCTGTCGGCCCGGGGGATTATCTCCCAGGCCGACAGCGATGCCATTGTGGCGGGGCTGGAGGGGATTTTGGCGGATTTGGACAGCGGCAAGCTGGATTTTGACCCCGCCTGTGAGGACATCCACATGTTTGTGGAGCAGGTTTTGACGGAGCGAATTGGTGAGGCGGGCAAAAAGCTCCACACCGCCCGGAGCCGGAATGACCAGGTGGCCGTGGACATCCGCATGTACCTCCGGGACGAGACGCAGGCAATTCTCGCGGACATCAAAACGCTTCTGGCCGCCGTGACGGACCAGGCCGAGGCCAATAAGTCGGCTATTATGCCGGGCTATACCCACCTCCAGCGGGCCCAGCCCATTACCTTCGGCCACCACCTCATGGCCTATGCCATGATGCTCATTCGGGACATGGGCCGTCTGGAGGACGCCCTCCGGCGGATGAATGAGTCGCCTCTGGGCTGCTGCGCCCTGGCCGGGACCACCTATGACACGGACAGGGAGATGGAGGCTGCGGCCCTGGGCTTTGACGGCGTGACCCGCAACAGCCTGGACGGCGTCTCAGACCGGGACTTCTGTGTGGAGCTCATGAGCGCGTTCTCCATCCTGATGATGCACCTCTCCCGGTTTTCTGAGGAGATTATCCTCTGGTCCAGCTGGGAGTTTCAGTTCGTGGAGCTCTCAGACGCCTTTACCACCGGTTCCTCGATTATGCCCCAGAAGAAGAATCCAGACATGGCCGAGCTGGTTCGGGGCAAGACAGGTCGGGTGTACGGCAACCTGATGGCCCTGCTGGCCACTCTGAAGGGATTGCCGCTGGCCTATAACAAGGACATGCAGGAGGACAAGGAGGCGGTCTTTGACAGCCTGGAGACAGTGGGCAAATGCCTGAAGGTGTTCGCCCCCATGGTGGCAACCATGCAGGCCCGTCCGGACAAAATGCTCCAGGCCGCCCAGAAGGGCTTTATCAACGCCACGGATTTGGCGGATTACCTGGTGCGTAAGGGCATGGCCTTCCGCAGTGCCTATAAAATCGTGGGTCAGCTGGTGGCCAAGTGTATCCGGGAGGATACGGTGCTGGAGGCGTTGCCCATAGAGGCATACCGGGAGTTTTCCCCGCTGTTTGATACCGACCTCTACGAGGCCATTGATTTGCGCACCTGCGTGGAAAAGCG
>CAZRNK010000155.1:0-5560 GCA_964601435.1 uncultured Oscillospiraceae bacterium
GCCCGGACGACCCGGACGCCGGTGAGGTTTTCCAGCAGAACGGTGCTCATCTTATCCAGGAGCTTCTGCAGCCGGCGGAAGAGGGGGGCGGCGCTGCGCATAATGAAAAAGGCCAGAACCATCAGTGCCGCTACGACGCCCAGCAGGATAAAGCCCATCTGGACATCCAGGCCGAAGGTCAGCGCCATGGCGATGATGCAGATGACCGGGACGGGCAGCAGCATCTGGATGGCACTGGTGAGGGCAAACTGGATGGTGGTAATGTCGGAAATCGTACGGGTGGTAATGGAGGCGGTGCCGAACTGCCGGAAGTCATAGACGGACAGCTTCAGGGATTTCGCATAAATGGCCTCCCGCATATTTTTGCCCACGCTTGCAGAGAGGGCGGCGCTGGCGTAACCGCCCAGGATGGCGCAGATACCCGACGCTACAGAGACAATGGCCATCTGGATGCCGGTCCCAAGAATGGCGTCGAAGGTTGCGCCGGAGGTGCCCTGGTTGAGCATCTCCGCCACCAGGGTGGGGATGAAAAGTGCGCCTGCCACGTCCACAATCATCAACAAAATCGTGACGACGCATAATTTCCAATGGGGCTTCAAAAAGCGAAGCAGGACTTTCATACAAAATTCTCCTTTTGACGTAAAATTTTTGGTGTGAAAGTAAAAAAAGCACCCGGCTATCACGATAACCGAGCGCACTCGACATCTTCTCCGACCCGTGTAATTGCGATTACAGGTCCTCCGATGACTGACTATTGAGTTGTTTCCGCTCCTGCAGGGCAGTGCGCAGGGCGGCGGCAAAACGCCGTGTCAGGCTGGTGAGGGCAGCGCGTTCTGCAGGACTCATGGTTTTCCAGGCCTGTTCTTCCAGGTCGCTGACCTGGACAATGTGCTTTGCTACAAAGCGCGCCCCGGCGGGCGTCAAGATGGCCCGTTTGCTCCGCTGGTCTGTCTCCAGAGGCTCCAGGCGCACCAGGCCCTTGCGGATGAGGAGCTTGAAGGCAGAGTTCAGTGTCTGGCGGCTGAGGGAAAGCTGTTCGCTGATTTCCCGCTGCGTCACGACCCCGTCGTTGATGAGTACCAGGGACCAGAATTCCGGGTCGGAGAGGCCGCAGGCCTTGGCCAGCAGGCTGTAGGCAGCATCAAATTCCATAGATGCCTCCCGGAATGCCTCCAGGCCGCCATCGGCTTGCAATCGTGACGACATTACCATTCCTCCTTTTTATCCGAAATCGGATTTTATGATTTCGGAACGTCCGAGATAATACCATTCTTTGCGGACAATGTCAAGTGCCAAAATGAAAAAAGTGAAAAAAATTTTCCGGCCCCTGCCTGGATGAAAGAGGAAAGAGAAAAAAGAGGGAAAAATACCCCGCCCCGGCAGCGCGCTGCCGGGGCGGGGTCAGTATGACTTTGTTTCAGGAGATAAAATTGGTCATAACGGGTGCCTCGTGGACGGGGGCGGGGAGGCCCTGTCCGCGGCCTGCCTGGATGCTCTTCAGAAGCCAGGCCATATTCCGCGCCAGCGTCCGCATGGTCTGGAGGCCCTCCAAATCCTTTTTGACATCCTCCGGCGTGAAGCCGTGGACCTGATTCCAGTACTGGGAGCCCACCACAGTCATGTTGGAGATGGTAAAATACTTGTTCAGCCGGTCAAAGGCGGCGCTGGCGCCGCCCCGGCGGCAGGAGACTATGGCAGCGGCCAGCTTGCCCGCCACGCGGCCGCCGCTGGCATAAAACAGCCTGTCCAGGAAGGCACAGATTTGGCCGGAGGGGCCGGCGTAGTAGACCGGGGAGCCCACCACGAGACCATCGTAGCCGTCCAGTTTTTCCAGAATTTCATTGACCTGATCGCCAAAGACGCAGCGGCCGCTGGTATGACATTTCCCACAGGCAATGCACCCGGCTACGGGCTTTTTGCCCAGGTAGACGAGCTCCGAGTCCACGCCGCATGTGCCCAGGGTGTCCATCACCTCCTGCAGGGCTGTGTAGGTGCAGCCGTGTTCGTTGGGACTGCCGTTGATACAGAGAATTTTACCCATGCAAAGTTCCTCCTTCTATTTCATCGCAGTGCGGTTCCCGGCTGCCCGGACAGCGGCCGCCGGCCCGGAGGGGGCAGCCGTTGCAGGCGCCGGGATTCTGCCGCTGGCGGGCGAGCCGGCGAAGGGCCAGGCCGCAGGCCAGGGCCAGCAGCATACACAGAATAACAGTAAGCAGCATCTTTTTTCCTCCCCTATACAAGAAGCAGGCCAACCTGATAAATGAGGAAGGTGACGACCCAGGCTACAGCCAGCTGGAAGAAGGCGGTAAACGCCATCCAGCCCCAGCTGTGGGACTCCTTGCGGATGGTGGCCAGGGCGGCGGCACAGGGGATGTACAGCAGGCAGAAAACCATGAGGCAGAAGGCGTTCAGCGGCCCGAAGCCAATCCCGGCCAGGGCGGCGGAGAAGGCGGACATGCCCTCCGGGGAGCTGGCGTTGACAATGCCGAAGAGCACCGCGCAGCTGGAGACCACCACTTCCTTGGCAGAGATGCCGGCGATGAGGGCCACGGCAATCTGCCAGAAACCCAGGCCGATGGGGACGAAGAGGGGGACGAGGAAGCGGCCGACGGCGGCGCCGAAGCTCTCGCCCATATCGGTCACATAGCCATGGGGGCCGATGTTCAGCAGCGCCCAGATAATCAGGGTGGCCAGGAAAATGGTGGTGCCCGCCTAGCCCAGATAATCCTTAATCTTTTCCCAGACGTAGATGGCTACGGTCCGGGCGTCGGGCATTTTATATTCCGGCAGCTCAATCATCAGGTAGTTGACACTCTTTTTCCGGTCCAGCAGATGGAGCACAGCGGAAACCGCGATGGTCACCAGGATGCCGATGAGGTACATGGAATAGGCCACCAGCATGGCGTGGTTTTCAAAGAACATCTCCGAGAAGAGGATGTAGATGGTGAGCCGGGCGTTGCAGCTCATAAAGGGGGTCACCAGCATAACCTTATGCCGGTCCCGCTCGTTTTCCAGGGCGCGGGAGGCCATAATGGCCGGCACCGTACAGCCGAAGCCCAGCAGCATGGGGATAAAAGCCTTGCCCGAGAGGCCGATGCGGCTCATAATCCCCTCCATGATGTAGGCCACCCGGGCCATGTAGCCGCTGTCCTCCAGAAGGGCGAGACACAGGAACAAAATGAGGATGTTGGGCAGGAAGGTGAGGATGGTCCCCACGCCGGCGATGATGCCGTCTACAATCAGGGAGGTGAGGAGGGGGCTGACATTGCCGGCGGCCAGGCCGGTCTCCGCCAGGCCGGAGACCCAGCCGATGGCCAGCTCAAAGTATCCCTTTATCCAGTCTCCCACTGTAAAGGTCAGGAAGAAGATGATGGCCATAATAGCCAGGAATACGGGGATGCTCCAGACTGTGCTGGTCAAAACGGCGTCTACGCGCTCTGTAAAGCGGTCCTGGCGCTGCTTGTGGATGAGGACCTCGTCCAAAATCTCGCCGATGAAATCATACTTCTGGTTGATGATATCCGACTCATAGCTCCTGTCTAAGACGTAGGG
This sequence comes from uncultured Oscillospiraceae bacterium, assembly GCA_964601435.1. Classification (GTDB taxonomy): domain Bacteria; phylum Bacillota; class Clostridia; order Oscillospirales; family Oscillospiraceae; genus CAZRNK01. The sequence goes on from CAZRNK010000155.1 coordinate 3,553, forward strand.
GAGATCCACCGGATACTTTTCCGAAATCTCCTTGTCGCCTTCCAGCAGCTTGATGGCATGCCAGCGGTAGTTTTCCAGATTGGGGTAGGCCTTCTGAAGGGCCGGGATAATCAAGTCGATTTTGTCCTCAATCTCGTCGGAATAGACCATGGCAAACTCCGCGTGATGGTCGTGGCGGTGGCGGGAGGTATATTTGTGCTCATGAATCAGGGCGCCCTGGGCGGCGTGGTCTGCGTGGTGGGCAGCGGCATGGAGCAGGACATCCAGGCCCCGGCGCTTCCGCGCCGAGACGGGAACCACAGGGATACCCAGCATTTCCGGGAGACGGTGGAGGTCGATTTCCATGCCCCGCTTCTCCACAATGTCCATCATATTTAGCGCCAGCACTACCGGCTTGCCCAGTTCCAGCAGCTGGAGGGTCAGGTAGAGGCTCCGCTCCAGGGCGGAGGCGTCCGCCACATTGATGATGACATCCACCTCGCCGCTCAAAATAAATTGGCGGGAGACAGTCTCCTCCATGGTATAGGAGGTGAGGCTGTAGGTGCCGGGCAAGTCCACCAGGTGGATATCCAGGCCGTGGTCCCGGATGGCCCCCTCCACCTTTTCCACAGTGACGCCGGGCCAGTTGGCCACCTTCAGGTTGGCGCCGGTGTAGGCGTTGAAAAGGGTAGTTTTGCCGCAGTTGGGGTTGCCGATAAAGCCGATGGTCAAATCCTTGCTCATGCCGCCACCCTCACCTGAATGTTTTTTGTGATGTTATAGCCCAGGGCGAACCGGCTCCCCCGGAGCTTGACAATCAAAATCCCCTTACCCTTCCGGTTGAGGACTGTCAGGGGCGTCTTGCGGGTCATCCCCAGGGCCTCCAGCCTCCGCTCCAGCTGGAAGGGGAGGTCGATTCCCTCCACAATGCAGGTCTGGCCGATTTGCGCGTCTTTGAGCAGCATAGTTTCACACCTCGCCGTGGGCCGCTGGGGCATACATGCCCGCCTGCGGCGGCCCGGATTCTTTCTCTTTTCTACGCTATATTGTAATCCCTGGAGGGCCCGGCGTCAATATGGGAGGGGCCGCAGAAGGTTCGCTCGGGCTAACCGTCCGGGCCCTGGGTGCTGGCCCGGATATTCATACTATCAAAGAAAAAATGCATACATGCCCCAGCAAAACAAAAGCGCGCCGAGGAGCGTGACAACTGTGGGCACAACGTAGGAGGAGATTTTGCCGAGGACAAGCTCGATTCGCTGTATGAGGGGCGTTCCCTGGAGCTTGTTATAACCAAAGTAAAGCAGGACCAGGGGGAAAATATAGATAGCGTTATATATCATGATAAAAAACAATACCAGCGGGAATATCAAATCATAGCTTGACAATATTGCCAGAAATCCGAAATAGGGGAATGCGCTGGTTAATTCGACTGCGCAAAAGGCGGCGCCCAGCGTAAACAGGGAAGCAGGAGAGAGCTGGGCCGGCTTTTTTGTGCCGGAGGACGCATGGTAGCTGCTCCCTGTGCGGCGTCTGGTTTTTATGATTTGCCGGATTCCTATCAGCAGGCAGAGAATGCCGGCGAGCAATGCGGCGCCATAGACAGATTGGGGATACAGCGCAATGGCCTTCGAGAGGAGGGCGGATATCCATGCAGCGATGCCATAATATATGGCCAGGCCCAGGGCGAGGTTTGCCGCGCCAATTCCCAGGATGAAAAACCAGATGAGCCGTTTGGTCCGCACCATGGCCTGGAGCAGCATCTGCTGGGCGATGGCAGAGGGGTTCAAACTGTCAAAAAAGCTTGTGGTAATGGCTGTAGTGAAAAGTACCCACATAAGTATCATCTCCATAAAAAATAAAAAGGCCTGCGTTCTGTGTAACGCAGGCCTACTACACAAGTATGAAAAACCCCGGCGGGCAGTCTCCTTGAATTCTATTTTTTATCATTTTCCCGCTGGCGGGCCAGTTCTTTGGCCTCTTTTCCAGAGAGATGGTCGATGGTCATCTCCAGCATGCACAGCGGCGCCCA
>CAZRNK010000156.1:0-5535 GCA_964601435.1 uncultured Oscillospiraceae bacterium
CGCGGGCAAGACCACCATTACAAACCTGATCAACCGGTTCTACGACCTTGCAGATGGGAAAATCCGCTATGACGGCATCAATATTACCAAAATCAAAAAACCGGATTTGCGGCGCTCCATGAGCGTTATACTCCAGGATGTTCACCTCTTTACCGGAACTGTAATGGAGAATATCCGTTACGGCCGTCTGGATGCCACTGACGAGGCGTGCATAGCCGCTGCGAAGCTGGCCGGGGCTGACTCCTTCATTGAACGGCTGCCCCAGGGTTATCAGACCGTTTTGCGGGGGGATGGCAGCAGCCTCTCCCAGGGCCAGGGCCAGCTAATTTCCATTGCCCGGGCCGCAGTAGCGGATCCGCCGGTCATGATTATGGATGAGGCCACCTCCTCCATCGACACCCGGACCGAGCACATTGTTCAGCAGGGTATGGACCGGCTCATGGAGGGCCGGACCGTCTTCGTCATCGCCCACCGTCTGTCCACCGTCCAGAACGCCAAAGCCATTATGGTGCTGGATCATGGGCGCATTATCGAGCGGGGCAGCCACGACCAGCTCATTGCCCAGAAGGGGCAATACTACCAGCTCTATACAGGGGCTTTTGAGCTGGAATAAGGCGTGCCTGGCCTCGCAGCGCTGCAAACCGTATACTAAAGGAGGTTTATCAGTATGAGCAAACGCACCAAAATCGAGAAATGCATCCAAAAGGGAAACGAAGCCGAGCTGCTGAGGCTCTTTTCTGCCAGCAAGGACAAGGAGGAGTGGCTGGAAGCGATTGAAGGAATGGGCAAAATCGGCACAGACGATTCCTTCAACGCACTGATTTCCATTCTCAATGAGGAGGACTATGATATTCATTTGGCCTTCATCCGGGCTCTGGGCCAGCTGCGCAATCTGCATGCTGACACCCATCTGCGCTATCTGCTGGATCGGGAGACAGACGAAAAAACGATTGAGGCCATACGGGAGAGTCTCCAGATCCTCCGAAAGGAAGGGCGGTAAGCAGGAGGGGCGTGCTGTCCGACGAGAAAAAACGCAGATACGCACAAGGGGCTTCGCATGGTAGTGAACCGAATCGCCATGAGCTGGGGGAGAATCAACCGCAGTTCTCTTTGGTTGATTCAGTCTGTGAAAAACAGTGAATAGACTGGCCATCTACATTTGGACAAGGAAGAGATGAACAAAACACTGTCTCAAAAAGGGCACCAGGTTCAAACGAACCTGGTGCCCTGAGTCTGTCAAAGAACCTATGTGCCGGTGGAGTTTTCAGCATACAGAAGGGGGAGCTCGGGTGGGCTTTTGCCGGGGCCAATGCGCATTTCACGCTTCCAGCTCCCAGGAAAGGCAGACAGCCTTTCCTGAGGGCTCAATGGCCCCGCATCCAATCAGCCGACGTAATTGGGCGAAACAGACTGCGAGATAAGACAGCCCGGATTGTCCGTATGCGCACTGGACTGGCAGAAAGGCATATCAAGAGAGAAAAGCGGATATGCCATCGCAGAGCCCAAATCGAAAAGTGAGACCAGCAAGATACCAATGGCCAACACAGTCAGGTAAGCGTTCCAATGTGTGGCAAGCAATCGGGAATCACAGCCTATTGAAAGAAACGGGCAGAGAAAGATAGTTTGTTCGGAAAGCTTATGATTCCGCTTCCTCCGGCGGGTTGACTGTCACCAGGACCTTATCCACCCGCAGGCCGTCCATGGCCAGGACGGTAATGGTGAGATTGCCGGCCTGGATGCTCTCCCCCTCCCGGGGGAAGCCACCGTACATCTCCATGGTCCAGCCGCCCACTGTGGAGCTCTCTGTCTCGAAGCTGTCCTCGTCCCTGTCCAGAAGCTCCAGGAAATCGGAGATGGACATGTCCCCATCTACCTCGTAGACGCCATCTGCGCGCTCCACAACATCCCGCTCAATTTCATCTGTCTCGTCCCAGATATCGCCCACAATCTGCTCCAGGACGTCCTCCATGGTGACAACGCCCATGGTGCCGCCGTATTCGTCGGTGACGATGGCCATATGGACCTGGGCCCGGCGCAGCTCCGCGAGAACAGCGGGGAGCTTTACCGTTTTATACACATAGCAGGGCGCAATCAGCAGGCTGCGCAAATCGGGCTTCGGATTGTCAATCAGCGCCCGGAAAAAGCGGTTCAGAGACAAAATGCCGATGATATTGTCCATGCTGTCCTCGTAGACCGGCAGACGGGTGACCGGAGCGGAGCCGATGGTCTGCAGGATATCAGCCCAGGAGTCCTCGATGTCAATCGCCACTACATCCACCCGGGCGGTCATTACCTCGCTGGCGGAGATATCGGAGAAGTCCAGAGCGGCCTGGAGCAGCTCGCTGCGCTCTTCGTCAATGACGCCCTCGTCCTCAACGGTTTCAAGAATGGACTGGAGCTCTTCCACTGCCGCGTCCTGCTCGTCGACGGGACGCTCCCCCCGGAAGGGGCGGGAGAGCGCCGACGCCAGGGCGGACAGCGCAAAGGCGAGGGGGCTGAAGAGCAGGGAAAATACCCGGACCAGATAGGCGCTGCCCATGGCCAGGCGGTTGGCATTTTTCCGGGCCACGGCCCGCGGGATGCTCTCCCCCAGGAAAAGAATCAAAATGCCGCTGAGAATCGTCCCCAGGACGGCGCCCACGGTGCCATAGATTCGAAATCCCAGATAGGCACTGAGGGCGGCGGCAGTGGTGTTGGCAAAAATGTCCCACAGGGACAGGGCGGAGAGGTTCCGCTCCAGATGGGCGCAGACCGCGCAGGCCACAGCAGCCCGCCGGGAACCGGCGTCCCGGGCGTTTTCCAGCCGCATGATATTGGCTGCAGAAAAAGCAGTTTCCCCTGCGGAGAAAAAGGCGCTGAGCACCAGGCAGACAAAAACGGCTATAAAAAGAGCAGTCATGCCTCGTCCCCTCCTTCCGCCGCTTCCTCCGGAAGAATGTCTGCCCGGAGGCGGATAATCCGGTGCTGGCGCATTTCCGCCACGGTGATTTTCAAAGCGTGGTACGTAAAGCTGTCCCCTTCCTGCGGGATGTGGTCAAAGGCGGCGTATACCCACTCGCCCAGGAGCTTGTGCTCCCAGTCGGTATCTTCCGGGTCCTCATAGCCCAGGAGGGTAAAGACCTCCTCCATATCCAGGCTGGCATCCAGCAGATAGCCGCCGTCGGGCAGGAGGCTGAAGGTTTCCACAACCTCGTCGTCCTCGTCCCAGATTTCCCCCACCAGTTCCTCCAGGATGTCCTCTACGGTGAGGATGCCCAGGGTGCCGCCGTAGTTATCCGTGACAATGGCCATATTCAGCTTTTTCCGGCTCATTTCCGGCAAGATTTCATCAATATTCATGTTTTGCTGGACAAAATAGGCCTCGTCCAGCAGGGGCTCCAGCTCCACTGCGCCCCCGGCCTGCAAATAGGCCTTGATATATTTCCGGATTTGAAGGATGCCGATGATGTTGTCGATGCTATCCCGGTAGACCGGGAGCCGGCTGTGCTTTTCCTCCTTGATTCGCTCCAGAATTTCCTGGGGCGTCAATTCCACATCAATGGCGGCAATATCCACCCGGGCGGTGAGGACGCTCTGGGCGGTGACATCGGCGAACATCAGGGCGGAGTGCACCAAATCGCCTTTTTCTGCATCCAGCTCTCCGTCGTCCTTCATGGTTTCGATGATGTCATAGAGCTCGTCTTCCGTGACGGACACTTCTGCGTCTCCCCGGGTGAGCCGGGCGACACCGTCGGCCACAGCGCCGCACACAAAGGAGAGGGGGGTCAGCAGACGCATAAAGAAGCGCAGGGACCCGGCTGCCGACAGGGAAAAGCGGACAGCATATTTTTTCCCGATGCACTTCGGAAAAGCGCCGGCTGCAAAAAACAGCAGGAGCGTGACCAATACGATGCCCAGCGCCGCAGCGGGTGCGCTCCACCGCCGCAGAATCCAGAGGGCGGCAATGGCGCCGATGGCCACATGGGCGATGCCCTGGGCCAACAGGGTGGTCATAGCGGCGCGTTCGGAATTTTCCAAAATGTACAGTGCCTGCTCGGCGCGGCGCCCGCCCCGCTCGGCCAGGGCCTTGAGCCGGCTGCGGCTGACCGCGGTGAAAGCGGCCTCTGCTGCGGAAAAATATGCAGCCAACAGGAAAAATAAAATCAAGAATATCCAGGATAACCAACTGCCGTCATCCATTGCGGACAATCACTCCTTCAAAATCTGAATTGACTGGAACTTGTGTCCCGCTTGATAAAAATGGGGAAAATTTTGCCTCCAGCCATGGAAAATTCGGGAAATACAAGCACATTTATTCTATCACACCCCCGGAGAAACGTCAACAGCAGGGGATACTCCCGGCTTGTCGAAAAAAACCCGAGCGGGGCTTTTTCGACCGCGCTTTGCCGCCGGGCATTTTGAAGGGCTAAATGTCGCTTTGCTCAAAAAGCCCTGATTTGTCAAGGCTTTTTGACGGCGGCTGATTCGATTCGAGGCATCCGGGGTCCCCGGCAAAGGCAGCTCGCCTTTGCTGGGGAGAGGAGGGGCAGCCGGAGCGAGCAAGCTTTCGGGCTTTGAGCCCGGAAGCGCGGGATGCGCAGCTTGCCCCGACGAAGCCCCCTCGAGCTCCCCCGCTGTATGCGTAAAAAGCCCTTGGCGCATATGTTTTTTGACCGTCTCATACTCCATTTCTATGCACAAGGGCCTGGGCAATATATGAAATATGAAAAAAGAAAACCGGCAATGCGCAAATTTTTGCGCATTGCCGGTGCCGCATTTATCCGGAGCGTGTCAGCAAGAGATTTGCTTATTTGCTGGCCCAGCGGTCATAGGCATTCTGATAGAACTGCACACACCGCTCCATTCCCAGGTCGCGCAGCGTCTCGACAAAGGTGTCATAATCATTCTCCACAGACAGGCTGCCGACAATGAATTGATTCAGGGTTTCGGAGACATAGGTGAGGATGTCCCCCATAAGGGTACCATATTCCTCCGATTCCTCTGTGCTCAGAGACAAGAAGGTGGACATGGTCCAGGCCCGGTCATAGTTGGACTGCCACACGTCGTAGCACTCCAGCTGCGCCTCGTCAAAGGTGGTACGCATCCGGTCGCGGTTGAGGACGAAGGGGCCGCCGTCCATGAGGTAAACAAACTGGGCCACGTTGTAGGGCATGCCCTCGGGGTTGTTGGTAATAAGGTCGGTAAAGGCATAGGAGCCGTCATCATTGACGGTGTAGGTATACCCTTCTGTCCCCCAGTTGCACAGGAGGCTGCCTTCATCGGAATACCAGTAGTTGATGTACTGGGCTGCCAGTTCAGGGTTTTCACAGGTGGTAGAAATGGACCAAGTGGGGGTGTTGATTCGGGAGGTGTAATAGCCTACATGAATCATGTCTCCTTCATTTCTGGTGGCATGGTATGCTGCCGCAGCAGGGAAGTCGGCCACCTGCAGGTCATACATATCCATAGCCAGGATGTCGTCGTTCCAGACGCCGAACTCATTGTTCAGCAGGGCGCCCATGGCGTCGGTCTGGTTGTTGACGGTGCCGGAAGCAA
>CAZRNK010000157.1:0-4982 GCA_964601435.1 uncultured Oscillospiraceae bacterium
GGCCGTTTCACCTATCATATCGGAAAATCAGGGAATATGGTTTCAGAAATTCAAAGATTTATTCAAAAAAAGGCTGTGCGCTTTTCTTACGGCTGTAAGAAAAGCGCACAGTCTTTTCAGGAAAAAGGTAACCAGGCAAAATCAGGTTGGCTGGGTTTGGGGTGGATGATACGTCGCCAGCGAGATAGTACTATTATAGTACTATGAAGGGAATTAACCGGCGATCAAAATGCAGGTGGGGGCAGGCAATGACACATTATATCCTGAGGGGTGCAGGGTCTTGTTTTCGTAGTCTACGAAAAAGCTTACCAACGTATCAGAGGATTGGTGACCTATGATTACAAATTTCCCATCGGGGGTGAAACTGAAGTCCCGAGGCTCAACACCAGGCAGTTTATAGCTACCTGCCGGTGTAAGCATACCCGTGGAAGGGTCCACGGAGAAAATAGCCAGAGAATTTTCAAAGGGGCCGCGGTTGGAACCCATGAGTAAGCTGCCGTCGGGCGTCAGTTTGATGGCTGCGGGAAATACTAGAGCGTCAGGTGCGGCAGTAAAACAGGTCTGAAGTTTTTCTAGCTTCTGGAATTCGTTAGGCCGATAGGCGAAAACATAGATTTCGTGATTTCCCTCCGTAATATTATAGAGGTATTTTCCGTCAGCGGAAAAGATGAAGTGGCGGGGCCGGATTGGACCGGCCTCGAAGACAAAAGAGAGCTCCAGGCGTTCGCCATCCAAGGCGTACAGCAGGATTTTTCCTGTGCCGCACTCCGCCGCACAGAGGTACTTCTTGTCTGGTGTCATCATAACACAGTGCACCTGAGGATACTGGCGGCCCTCCTTTTCCCGCTGAACGACATCCAAAAGCGGCCCGATGGAGCCATCGGGTTCCAGGGAAAACACATTGATGCAGCCGCCCAGGTAGCTGGCCACATAGAGCTTTTTGCGTTGGTTGTCTACACACAGATGGGCGGCCAGCTGGCCGACTGTAGGCTGTGCATTCAGGGGACTGGGAAGGCCAGCAACTGAATCAAGGTGGAAGCTGCAGACCCCGGCGCGGGCTGCACCGGCGTAGTGCATACCCTCTATGGTGGCATAGAGGGTATTACCGTTTTCGGATAGTGCCAGATAGCCTGGGTCGTGGGCCTGGGCAGCGCCTTTTATCTTCAGCTCTCCAGTTTCGGCGTCAATACTGACACAGTACACGCCTTGACTGCCACGGACGGAGTCGGTACCAATATAAGCGACATATGATTTTTTTTCCATACTTGCTGCCTCCTAGTAGGGCTGTGTACTGGACAGGGTTTCATATGGCGCAGGGGGGCAAGGTTCCAGCGGCGGTGTGGCATCCTTTGCGTATTGCCAGTGAAAGGTGGTGGGCCGCTCTGCCGTAATACGCTCTACGCCAAGACGCAGCAGGGAATCCCGGGCCTCGTCATCAGCAAAGCGGCGCGCGGAATAGCGGACCCAGTCCTCATAGAAAGAACAGCGGAGCACGTCGTAGATGTGGAGGTGAAGGATTTTCCAGCCATTATCGGACTTGATGAAGTCGGCACCATATTTTTTCATGACCCAGTCTGCCTGGATATGGGCACCGTCGTTGTCGGCTGGACTCTCATCAATAGAGGGAATGCCGCTGGCAATCCCGGCGGGATATACAGCACTCTCGCATCCAAAGCCACTCCAAATTCCTTTAGCAGTTTTGCCATCCCCGGCAATTTCGATAACAGGGGTGGAAATCATGCACAAATCCATCTGGCCGGGTAAGGGGGGCTTTTTAGAGCCGAATTTTTTTCGATAATAGTCGGCTATACCGTTCCGGTCTTTGCAGTAAACGCCGTTGGCACCTTCTTCCAAGGTAATATCGTCTGCATCAGACCACAACTCTGCCAAAATCGTCTCATCATGGTGGGCAGTATGCAGGTACTGGTATCGCCCCATCAGGTTCTCGATGCTGGCCCGGTCAGCACAGGCGGAGACCTGCCTCTGAAGCGACAGGACCAGGTCTTCCAATTCAGACATTGTCATAAGCAATTGCTCCTTTTCAAACGGGACATGGCCGGCTTTTAGACGGTACCCTTTTCGTAACGGCTGTAATAGCTGAAAGTTTCGTCAAATGTGTTGTAAGGCTCCGGGGGCTGGGGATAGGTGGGACAGACGTCGTCGGTGCTGTACTCCCAATGGAAGGTGGTGGGCTCATCGGCCTTAAGTTCATCGGGAATCCAGTCCAGGGAGCGATGCTCTTCTTTGTAATCAACCCAGCTTGTGGAGAAGGGGGTGTGGAACAATCCAACCGTGTGCAAGTGCCAGATTTTCCAAAGGCCGTTTTCTTTGATAAAGTCTATGGCATAGCGTGCCCAGGTCCAGTGGGGATCCAACACATCGTCGTCCTTGGGAGATGTCTCTGCGCCGGTGATAAACCAAAGCCCCTTGGCAGTCTTGCCATCTCGGGCGATTTCGATGACCGGAGTGGTGATACAGTTGGCGTGGAGCCGGCCTTTGCCATCGCCCAGCAGAAACTTTGCATGCATCTCTGGATAGAGGCGGAGAATGCTGTCATAGCCTTTATAGACACCCCAGTTGGCAATTTCGGCTGTGGTGTCGGGACGCTTGGCAAACAGCTCGGCGACTTTGTCATATTCGTTGGAGAAATGGAAGTATACGTAGCGGCCCATAACATTGGACACTTCGGCCCGGTCATACAAAGCCTGCAGTTTTTCCTCGGGGGTGCGTTCTTTTAACATAGTCTGTCTCCTTTTATTGAAATATTTTGAATTTTTGAATTATAGAAATGGATGCACAGGAGGAATGTGAGATTCTCAGCTGCGCATCCATAACGGGTTTAAGCCTCGCGAGTCAGGTAACGGTCATAAGTGGACTGCCAGATGGCGATGCAGTCCTCAATGCCCATATCAATGAGCTGCTGGACGAAGGCATCCCAGTCGCTCTCCAGATTCAAATCGCCGAGAATGAAACGGGGGACATTTTCCGTCATGTAAACGCCAATGTCATTCCAGGTGTCGGCAAATTCAGAGGATTCCTCAGGCGTCATGCTGCAGGCGGTGGGGTAGTAGCCGGTTCCGTCCTGGTTGGAACTCCAGATACGGCCGGACTCCAGAGTGATTTCAGTATAGCCGACTTCTTCCCGGTCCTGGGAAATGAGCGTGGGCGGGTCATTCAGTGCATAAATGCCGAGAGAGACACGGGTGCCCAAATCATGCTGGGTGACAAGGTCGGTGTACTGCGGATTGCCGTTTTCATCGTACGCAAAGCCTTCTCCCTCGATGCCCCAGGTGGCCAGGAAAGAGCCTTCTTCAGTCCAGAAATAGTCCCAATAGCGCATAATAAGGTCAATTTTTTCTTCTTCACACTGGGTGCTGATGGAGTACTTGGCCTGGGGAGAGCCTTGCTCCTGTGAAGTGTTATGGAAAGTCTCACCGGCTGTCTGGCCTACATCGGCCATGGCGACCAGGTATTCAACCTTCCATGGAGGAAACATGGCTGTCGATATAGGTCAGGCCTGTGGAGATGACGCCGAACTCGCCGGTATAGACCCGATCAAGATCCTCTGTATATTCTACCTTGATTTCGCCGGAAGCTGTGGTAAAGTCGCTGAAAATGAGCCCCTCTTCGTACCACTCACGAATCATGGACAGATACTCCCGGGCGCCTTCCTCAATGTAGGTAAAGTGTACCTGTCCGTCTTCTACATAGATGGGGTACCAGGCTTCCTCGGGGTAGTAATAGGTGTTGATGCCGTAGCCGTTGCCGAGGAAGTTGTTGACTGCATTGCCCATGTAATTGAGCCACATGGTGCCGGTGCCCAGCTCTGTTTGGAATGCAGCCAGCGTGTCGTGCAGTTCGGCATAGGTGGTGGGCACATCCACGCCCACCTCTTCCAGATAGTCAGAACGGATCATCATGCCGTTGATGGTCAGGTCAGATTCCTCCACGATATAAAGACTACATACACGGCCTTCGTCGTCGGTAATCCAGTTGACAAAGTCGTGGTCCGTCATATAGAATCAGTAGTTAGGCATTTTCCCCTGGATTCCGTATTCAGCCAAATCGATAATAACCTCATCCTCCCAAGCCTTGGAAAGGCCGCCGCTATAGAGAGAATGCACATTGCTGATAATATCGCAATAGTCTCCGCCTGCAATCATCACTGGGAACTGCTCGGTCTGTGCTGCACCGGAAATCATGGTAGCATCAAAGGTAACATTGGAGATTTCTGCAAAATAGGCGATAACAGAATTTTCGCTGATATTCTCAATATAATTGAGAACCATAGGGTGGGCGACAATCCAGCCGGTAAAGGAAGTGGGTTCTTCCGTGAGAGGCAGGGAGACGGTCCCTGGCTCTGCGGAGGGCTCCTCCGAGGGGGGTTCGCTTGTCTCTGGGGTATCGGAAGCAGCAGCCTCTGTGGGGTGGGCAGCCTCCGTGGGAGCTGCGGATTCCTGGGCGCCGCCGTTGCAGCCAGCGAAGAGACACAGGAGCATAGCCAGCGCCAAAAGCCAGAGAGCCAGTTTCTTTATTGTACGCATTTCATTTTCCTTTCTCCGTAATGTGTTGGGTGATTTCTACGCAGGCCTTGTCAGGGGATTTGAAGTTTAAGGGGACATTAGTAACTGAAAGTTTCGTTGAAAGTCCAATAGGGTTCCGGCGGGGCGGGTTCATTTTCTGTGTAGTGGGAGGGGCTGTATTGCCAGTGATAGCCGCCCTCTTCATCGGCTTTCAGCTCGTCCGGAAGGATGAGTTTTTCGTGGTCCGGCTCAAAGACCCAGCTCTCATTAAATTTGGTTTGCAGGATGCCGATACAGGCATAGTGCCAGATTTTCCACTGGCCGTCCTCCTTCAGAAAATCAATGGCGTAACGGGCCCAGGACCAATAAGAATCAAAGGTACCGTCGTCATTGCCGGCCGAGTTGGCGCCTGTAAATGCCCAGAGGCCTTTTGCGGTTTTGCCATCTCCGGCAACCTCG
>CAZRNK010000157.1:4992-5508 GCA_964601435.1 uncultured Oscillospiraceae bacterium
GATACGGGATTGAAATGGAGGCGGCCCCGCCGGTCTGTGCCGTCTAAAAATTCATGGACACCCACAAACAGGCGTTTTACGCCCTCGATTCCATAATAGCGGCCCCAGTTGGCAATTTGAGCTCGGGTACCGGGATCCTTGGCAAACAGGGAGAAAACTTTTTCATGTTCATCGGCAAAGTGCCAGTAAACATATTTTCCCATAATGTTCTGGATTTCAAAATAATCCTGGTTTCGTTGGGCCAGCTCCTGAATTGTCAATTCTCGCTTTTCAGACATCTTTATCACCTCCTGCGCTCAGTAGGAAAAGGTCTCGTCAAAGGTCCAGTAGGGTTCCGGCGGCGCGGGAATATTCTCGGTTTTTACATCAGTACGGTAGTACCAATGATAACCGCCCTCTTCGTCGGGCTTGAGGTTGTCGGGTAGCTCAGGTCTGTAGATGTCGGGGGCGTCCACCCAGCTTACACCGAACTTTGTGCGGAACAGGCCAACCAAAAGGAAGTGCCAGATTTTCCAC
>CAZRNK010000158.1:0-5495 GCA_964601435.1 uncultured Oscillospiraceae bacterium
CCCGGCGGAAAACGGCGTTATCAGCCAGAAGACCGAGGATTTGGTGGGCCCCTATGAGCTCCACGACTTCTTTTTGTACTATCTCATCCGCTGGGGCTTCGCCCCGGAAAAGGTCCGGCGGCTGGCAGTGCGCACCTTCCAGGGCCTCTACGATGCGGAGACGGTGGAAAAGTGGCTCAGGACATTCCTGCGGCGGTTCTTTGCCCAGCAGTTCAAGCGCAGCTGTCTCCCCGACGGCCCCAAGGTGGGTACCCTCAGCCTCTCCCCCCGCGGGGACTGGCGTATGCCCTCCGACGCCAGCTGTGCCTTGTGGCTGGCCGCGCTGGACGCCTAGCAGCCCCTTGCAAAACCAAAACAACAAACGGCCCTTCCCCTAGGGGAAGGGCCGTTTGTGTTCGGAGGTTTTGTATTTAAAGCCCAAAATGGGATTGTTGTCCAGCCGCTGGACCGGGCACCGCAGAAGTGCGTTTATCCGGCATAGGGGAAACCCTGGCTGTACTGGGGCAGCTGCTGTTGCTGCTGCGTGCTGTTGTCTGTGGAAGAGCTGGTGGGCACTTCCTCGTCAAAGGTGATGGTCAGCGTCAGCGTCTCCCCGGAGCGGTAGACCGTCAGGGTCGTTGTATCCCCGGCCCGGTAATCATTCAGCGCCGACGACAGGCTGTCATAATTGGTAACCTGGGTGTCGCCCACAGCGGTGATAATGTCGCCGGCCTGGAGCCCTGCGGTCTCGGCGCAGCTGCCGCTCTCAACTCCGTCGACATAGGCGCCCTCGGGCATATTGTAATAAGAAGCGAAATTATTGAAATAGGTATCAATATTTACGCCCATGTAGGCTTTACCAGTGACATAGCCGTTCTGAATGAGTTCATTGACGATGGTCACCGCGTCGTTGATGGGGATGGCAAAGCTCAGGCCCTCCACGCCGGTGTCCTCATACTTGGCCGTGACAATGCCCACCACTTCGCCCTGGCTGTTATAGACCGGGCCGCCGGAGTTGCCGCTGTTGACTGCGGCGTCCATCTGGAACATGTTGATGGTGGTGCTGGCGTCGGTGGTAATCTCCCGGTCCCGGGCGCTGACGATGCCGGTGGTCATGGTGTAGGTCAGCTCACCCAGGGGGTTGCCCACGGCGTAGACCGTGTCGCCTACCCGGAGCTCGTCGCTGTCGCCCAGGGTGACGGCATTGAGTCCGGTGGCTTCAATCTTCAAAACCGCCAAATCGTTGTCCTCTTCCACGCCCACAATCTCGGCGGTGTAGCTCTGGCCGTCATGGAGGATGACGTTGACATCATAGCCGCCCTCATAGGCAGTCTCAATAACGTGGAAGTTGGTGACGATATAGCCGTCGCTGCTGACGATGAAGCCGGTGCCGCTGACGGCGGAGCTCACAGTCTGGCCAAAGATGTTGGTGCCTGTTACCTCGGTCCGGATGCCCACGGCCTGCTGGCAGGCCAGCTCATACAAATCGGCGGGGTCCATGGCATCGCCGCTGCTGTTGCTGGTAGTGAGCACCGGCGTGTTGGTGGTGACGGGCGTCTCGGTTTCGGTGGAATCCGGCTCCTCCGTGGGGAGGACCGCCGCCGTACTCTCGCCGTCATTACCGCCGCTGCCGCCCAGATAGCCGGCGAAGCCGCCGGCCGCGCCGCCCAGGATGATGCAGCTCAGGCACAGCGCCACGACCTGGGCCGCGCCGAAGGAGCGCTTCTTCTCCGAACGCTTCTTCTCTTCCCGCTCTGTCCGCTCCGTCCGATTATAATAATACTGGGGGATGACAGGACTGTTATCGTCCAGGGGCGTGTAGTTCGCCTCCCGGTAGGACGGGCCGTTTCCCGTCTCTCTGCCGGCCGCAGACCAGGCAGAAGTGTCTTCCCGGGCCGCGCCCGTGTCTTGTGTATAGGCCGCGTCAGAGGCGCTGCGCGTCTCCTCCGGGGTCTGGTTCGTACCGGAAAATTCCTGCTCATTCCGGTTATTCATTTCGTTGGGATTGTACATAAAGGATGCCTCCTATCTCCATTGCAGTTTTCCCGCAATCTGTTTTATTTATGTTACAAGCATATAGTAATATAGATTTGTGTCAAATGCATGAACAAAAATCAAAGAAATTAAAAACTTGCAGCCCACGCAGCATCGGATGGATTGCACATGGCAAGACCCCGAAGCAAAGCCTTGAAGCTATGCTCCGGGGGCTAAAAAACTATTGGACGATTCACGGGGGCAAGGATATAATATTTTTCAGTACGATGTCTGATACGTCCGAAGGGCCGCGGCCAGGCTGTCCTGCACCTCCTGGAAATATGCCTGGAGGAAGGAGAAAAAGCGCTGGTTCAGCTCCGAGCGGAGCCCCTCCCTCCGGCTATAGACGTGGATGGTGCGGAAGCAGTCCGCATCCTCCAGGAGGATGACCTGGCCCGCCTCATCCTCCGCCGAGCGGTTGTCCACCGTGGGGTGCATGGGAATCAGGGTGCAGCAGTCCAGGCGGTTGAGCATCCAGCCGGTGCGGTTGGTATAATCGCTCTTATAGACAATATTGGGCACAAACTGGGCCTTTCTGCACAAATCCAGGATGAAATCCTCCATCTCAGAGCTGCTCTCGAAGATGGCAAAGCGCTCGTCCCGGAATTCGGCCAGGGCGGCCCGTTTGGCCGGACGGGGCGGGCGGTTGCCCGGCAGCAGCAGGACAAGGGGCTCCCGGAAGGAAAAGCACTCCTCCACCTCCGGGTGGATAATGGAGCTGATGGACAGCAGAAAGTCCACCTGGTCCCCTGCAAGCAGGCCGCCGGCCTCCTGGGCCGAGCAGGCCAGATTGGAGAGGGCAATCTCCGGATTCTCAATGGCGAAATGCTCCAGCAGCAGATGGGGCAGGCCAAAGAAGGTGTGGGCCACCCGGATGCGCTGCTGGTTGGACAGCCGGATGGCGTCCAGCCGCTGGCAGCCCCGCTCCAGGGTGAGCAGGGCCTGGTTGCAGTAGGCCAGGAAGGCGTGGCCATATTCGTTCAGCTCCAGCCTGGCGGCGTGGCGGTCAAAAAGGGCCACCCCCAAATCCCGCTCCAGGCGCTGGATAACCTTGCTCAGCGTTGGCTGGGCGATGTGCAGCTGCTCCGCAGCCCGGGTGATGTTCTGCGTGGCGGCCACCGCCTGGAAATAGCGCAGCTGGGTCAGCTCCATTGTGCGTCCCTCCCTCTGCGCCGCAGCTGCGGCGCGAAAACAATTCAATACATATACATATAAGTATAAGTAAATATACCATATCCTGCGGAAAAAGTGAAAGGAGAAGATATATGAAGACGAAAATTGTGTCCGAACCCTGGCTGCTCACCGAGAGCGTGACGCTGGACCGCCTGATTATCGAAGCGGGGGGCGCCATCACCGCCCCGGAGGGGAAGTATGTCAATCTCAGCGTCAACGGCTTTGGCCGGCAGATTGCCCCCGGCACCTACACCGGCGACATTGTCCTCACCGTGGCGGACAGCTATCACATGCCGCCCCACGGCCTGATGCTCATGAGCGGCCGCTCGGAGGAATTTAAATCCGCCGTTGTGATTACGGACGGAAAGGTGTCCGAGAGCCAGGGCGTCCCTGCGGTGGTGCGCCGGGGCACCGTCACGGACACCCGGGCCGACGATGTGCGCATTGCCAGCAGCGAGGAGTCCTTCAACGGCATCCTGGTCACCGGCAACTCGACCTATGAAATCAACCGCGCCGTCATGGAGCTGGACGGCTTCGGGGCCAATGACTTCATGGGCGTGGGCGCCGGCGTGGCCGCCATTGACAACGCCCGGGTGACCATCAACGACAGCACCATCAAAATGAGCGGCGTCACCCGCTGCGCCGTCCACGTGGGGGGCGACAGCGTCGTGGTGGCCAACAACTGCAAGTTCTCCAACCACAGCCCCGACGACCAGGGCTGGATTGGGGATTTCAGCTGGGGCGTGGGCTTCGTGGGCTGCAACCGCCTGGTGCAGCTGTGCGACAACGGCACTGCCTACTATAACAACTGCGACTTCGACTCCAACGGCTGGGCCATCGCCTCCATCGACGGCTGCGACGACGCAGTGGCCTATTACTTCAAAGACTGCCGCATGAACCTCTCCGGCACCAACAGCCACGGCTATGGCTCCTTCTGCATCGGGGACCGGAACACCGTCTCTTTTGACAACTGCGATGTCCATGTCAATGGCTACAGCCTGATTCTCCGGGGCATGACCGGCCAGGCCCGGGCCATTGTGAAAAACGGCACCCGCTTCACCGGCGAGCGCTTCGGCATCATCTGCATCGGCGACAACCAGACCCCCTGCGAGATTTCCGACTCCGTCATCGACACCCACCAGGCCGCCATTGTGGCCAAGGGCTCCGCAACCACCTTCAACATCAAAAACAGCGTCCTGAAATCCGGCGACGGCGTCCTCCTCCAGCTGATGGACAACGACGAGGCGGGCATGTTCATCAAGACGGTGAAGCTGCCTGTGGGCCGGGTGGACACCCCGGTGCCCGGCCGGGATTTGGCCGCCATTGACCCGAAAAACGACATCATCCTCAACCTCACCGCCATGGAGGTGCAGGGCAATTTCTTCAACTCCACCACCAACCTCCACATGGAGCACGAGGCCGTCCCCGGCCGCAGCGGGAAGGTCACCTTCGGCGGCATGTTTGACCCCCCCGAGGGCAGCGACGGCCTGAGCTTCCTGGACGCCCCGGTAGAGGATGCCCCCGCCGACAAGCACAATGAGCAGGAATATGATGCCGGGCTCCGGGGGCCGAAGAACCTGGCCCTGAATCTCACAGACGTCCGCTTTGAGGGGGTGGCCAGCTCTGCCACCGCCGCCTATCGGGAGGGGCTGACGGAGATTGAGGAGGACATGCGCCTGGAGCTGACCAACATCACCCAGACCGCCGCCCCCACGGTGAACAACGGCGTGGTGGTGTCCCTGGATAAAAACAGCACCTGGGTGGTCACCGACACCTGCTTTATCACCGGCCTGACCCTGGCCCCCGGCGCCATTTTGAAGGCCACAGCAGGCAGCCAGCTGCGCATGACCGTGGACGGTGTGGAGACTCCCATCGCCCCCGGCAGCTATAAAGGGAAGATTGTCCTGGAGCTAATCCACAGCTGAGAATATTTAAAAGGACTTTTCCGCCCACGGGCGAGGACGAGGGAAGTTGTTCCTTTTCTTTCATCAGCGAAAGAAAAGGAACCAAAAGAAGCGCCGCCAGAGGGGCCCGGCTACCAATGCCGGGCCCCTCTGGACTCCCCCCTGTAAGTCCCAGTCAGTTGCGCTGAGGCCGAGGGAGGTAAACAAAATTTGTCTCCAGCGTCGATTTGCCGGGCTTCCGCCCTGGATGGAGCAAAATCGTAGTTGCAAAGCTTCTATCTAAGACTTTGCTTACACCAGGGCCTAAGGCCCGTATTCGTTGCTGGAGGGCTTTCCAACATTCTGCCATTGGCCCCGAGACTTCTGACTAAGATTTGCGCGGGGGGATTCCAAAGGGGACCCGGC
>CAZRNK010000159.1:0-5424 GCA_964601435.1 uncultured Oscillospiraceae bacterium
GACGGGAAAGAGCAGGATCTCCACTCTATCGAGGAGGTCAACTCGGTCAGGGCCGCTGTAGAAAATGCCCCTTTCACCATCGGCAATGTGAAGCGGGGGGAAAAACAGCGCTCCCCCTCGCCGCCCTTTATCACCTCCACCCTCCAGCAGGAGGCCAGCCGCCGGCTGGGGATGACGCCCCGGCGGACCATGTCCGTGGCCCAGCAGCTCTATGAAGGCGTGGACATCGAGGGCGTGGGCACAGTCGGTCTGATTACCTATATGCGTACAGACTCCCTCCGGCTCTCGGAGGACGCCCTGGCTGCCGCCGCGGATTTCATCCGGGGCCGCTATGGGGAGGAGTACTATCCGGGCAAGCCCCGGCGCTTTAAGACCCGGGCGGGGGCCCAGGACGCCCACGAGGCCATCCGCCCCAGCTCTGTGACCATGACGCCGGAGATGGTGAAAAAGTCCCTGACCGGGGAGCAATACCGCCTCTACCGCCTGATTTGGGGCCGCTTCACCGCCAGCCAGATGGCCAACGCCGTGTATGATAACGTGGTGATTAATGCAGTGAGCGCCGGGTATACCTTCCGGGCCAACCACTCGGAGCTGAAATTTCCTGGCTACACCACCGTCTATGATGAAGGCAAGGACGGGGAGACCGAGGAGCTGCGCCGCCCCCTGCCGGACCTCCAGGAGGGGGAGAGCGTCAAGCTGGAGAAGATGGTGAGTGAACAACTCTTCACCCAGCCCCCCGCCCGCTATACGGAGGCCACCCTGATTCGGGCTATGGAGGAAAAGGGGATTGGCCGTCCCTCCACCTATGCCCCCACCATCAGCACCATCACTGCCCGGGAGTATGTCGTGAAGGAGGGAAAATACCTCCGCCCCACTTCCCTGGGCGAGGTGGTTACCAAGCTGATGGAGGAGCGCTTCCCGGACATTGTGGATTTGAAGTTCACGGCCCGGATGGAGGATTCCCTGGACAGCGTGGAGACAGGGGAGCGGGACTGGAAGAGCATTCTCGCGGATTTCTACGGCAATTTCGATACGGAGCTCACCGAGGCGGAGAAGGCCCTGGAAGGGGAGCGCATCAAGGTGCCCGACGAAGAGAGCGACGAGACCTGCGACATCTGCGGCCGGAAGCTGGTCTACAAAAGCGGCCGTTTTGGGCGGTTTTTGGCCTGCCCGGGGTATCCGGAGTGCAGCTTTACCAAGCCCATTGTCATTGAGATGCCGGGGCGGTGCCCCAAGTGCGGCAGCCGGATTTTAAAGCGTACCTCCAAGAAGGGCTATGTCTATTACGCCTGTGAGAAGGGGGCTGCCTGCGGCTTTATGACCTGGGATGTCCCGGTGAAGGACACCTGCCCCGCCTGCGGCAAGACGATGTTCAAGCTCTCCGGCAAGGGGCAGCGCAAACCCTTCTGCATCAATCCGGAGTGCGAAAACTTCGTGCCGGAGGACAAACGGGGCTACAAGCGGAAAAAACCGGCGGAGGCCGCCCCCGCAGAGGCGGAAAAAGCGGCGGAACCGGCCGAGGAAAATGCTGCGGCCCCGGAGAAAAAGCCTGCGGCGAAAAAAGCTCCGGCCAAGAAAGCCAAAACCACGCGGAAGGCATCTGCACAAAAAAGCGCCGCCCCGGAGGCCTGAGCCCTCCGGAGCAAATCGGTACGGACAAAAAAGAGAGGGGGAGAAATATGGAGCGTGTTACGGTAATCGGCGCGGGGCTGGCGGGCACGGAGGCTGCCTGGCAGCTGGCAAACCGCGGCATCCCGGTTGTGCTGCGGGAGATGAAACCCCAGAAGATGACCCCCGCCCACAAGAGCCCCCTCTTTGCAGAGCTGGTCTGCTCCAATTCCTTCCGGAGCGGGGAGCTGAGCAATGCTGTGGGCCTGCTCAAGGAGGAGATGCGCCGCCTGGGCAGCCTGATTCTCCGCTGTGCGGATGAAAACCGGGTGGAGGCCGGCGGCGCCCTGGCTGTAGACAGGGAGGGCTTTGCCCGGGCAGTGACCGGGGCAATCGAGCGCCACCCCAATATCACCGTAGTGCCCGGAGAGGTGACGGCCATTCCCGAGGGGACCGTGATTGTGGCCTCCGGCCCCCTGACCAGCGATGCCCTGTCGGCGGCGCTGACGCCGGTGCTGGGGGACAGGTGCTATCTCAATTTCTATGACGCTGCGGCCCCCATTGTGACCTTTGAGAGCATCAATATGGACAGGGCCTGGTTTGCCTCCCGCTATGACAAGGGGAGCGCCGACTATATCAACTGCCCCTTGACAGAGGCGGAGTATGCTGCCTTTTGGGAGGCCCTGACGGAGGCAGAGACTGCGGAGGTCCACGGCTTTGAGGCCGGCCGGGTCTTTGAGGGCTGCATGCCCGTGGAGGTAATGGCCCGGCGGGGGATAGACACCCTGCGCTTCGGTCCCCTGAAGCCCAAGGGGCTGACAGACCCCGGAACCGGACGGGAGCCCTATGCGGTGGTCCAGCTCCGGCGGGACAATGCGGCGGGTACCCTCTACAACATGGTGGGCTTCCAGACCCACCTGCGCTGGGGGGCACAGAAACGGGTATTTTCCATGATACCCGGCCTGGAGCGGGCGGAGTTCGTCCGCTATGGCGTTATGCACCGGAACACCTATCTGGACTCCCCCCGGCTCCTGGACCGGTACTACCGGCTCCGGCAGCTGCCGCGTCTGCGCTTTGCCGGGCAGGTGACCGGCGTGGAGGGCTATGTGGAGTCGGCCGCCTCTGGGCTGCTGGTGGGCGTGGAGACGGCTGCGGAACTTTTGTCTCTGCCGCCGGTCAACTTCCCCCGGGAGACGGCCATCGGCGCGCTGGCGCTGTATATTTCCGACAGCAGCATCGTGGACTTCCAGCCCATGAACATAAACTTTGGCCTGATTCCGCCCCTGGACTACCGGGTGAAGGGGAAGCGGAATAAGAACCTGGAAATTTCCAGGCGGGCCCTGGACTGCCTGTAGGCCCTGGAAATCCCGGGCGGACAGGCTGCGGGCTGATTTTTGGCAACAGGCACGCAAACACCTGCGTACAAAAAGAAAAGAGGGCGATTATGAAAGTAATTATTGATGCCATGGGCGGCGACAACGCACCGGCGGAGATTGTCAAGGGCGCCGTGGCCGCCATGCGGGAATTCGGCGTAGAGCTGATTTTCACAGGCCGGGAGGCGGACATCCGCACCTGTCTGGAGGCCGAGGGGGTGACGCTGCCCAATGCCGCCATTGAGATTGTCCATACCACCGAGGTCATCGACATGGAGGATGACCCCAGTACCGCCACCCGCCGGAAGAAAGATTCCTCCATGTCCGTCGGGCTCCGGCTTCTCCGGGAGGGGAAGGGGGACGCCATGATTTCCGCTGGCAGTACAGGGGCGCTGCTCACCGGGGCCACACTGACGGTAAAGCGGATTTCGGGCATCCGCCGGGCGGCCCTGGCGCCGGTGCTCCCTAACGGCGGGCGCGGGGTGGTGCTCATCGACTGCGGCGCCAATGTGGAGTGTACGGCGGAATACCTCCTGCAGTTTGCCTATATGGGCAGCTTCTATTCCCAGCACATCCTGGGCTGTGAGAAACCGCGGGTAGGCCTGCTGAATGTGGGTGTGGAGGAGACCAAGGGGGGCGAGCTGCAGAAACAGGCCCACTTTATGCTCCAAAAGGCCCACGAGGAGGGACGCATTCACTTTATCGGCAACGTGGAGGCCCGGGAACTGCTTTTGGGGAGTGTGGATGTGCTGGTGACGGACGGCTTTTCCGGCAATGTGCTGCTGAAATCCCTGGAGGGGTGCATAACCTTTATCCTCCAGACCCTTAAGGGTGTCTTTCTCAAATCCACGAAGAACAAGCTGGCTGCAGCCCTGCTGAAAAGTGATTTCCAGGAGATGCGCAAAGGCCTGGATGTAGCGGAGGTGGGCGGAACGGCTCTCCTGGGCATTTCCCGCCCGGTTATCAAGGCCCACGGCAGCTCTGACGCCCGGGCCATCCGCAGCGCGGTGAAGCAGGCCATGGCATTTGTAGATGCAAATATCATTGGAGAAATTGAAAGAAACATAGAATATATGAAAACAAGCGCAAACTGACTTGACATATCCTGCTTTTTTGGTAATATCAATGTAGCAAAATGATATTGGAGCTGATGCGGAATGATTTTTGAAAAAATTCGGGAACTT
The DNA here is from genome assembly GCA_964601435.1 of uncultured Oscillospiraceae bacterium. Taxonomy (GTDB): domain Bacteria; phylum Bacillota; class Clostridia; order Oscillospirales; family Oscillospiraceae; genus CAZRNK01. The sequence goes on from CAZRNK010000159.1 coordinate 4,166, forward strand.
ATCTGCCTGCAGTTTGCCGTGGACGAGGAGACTGTCACCCTGGAGACTTCCTTTGTGGACGATTTGGGCGCGGACTCTCTGGACGTGGTGGAGCTCACCATGGCCATGGAGGAGGAGTTTGGCCTGCCGGAAGTCTCGGAGGAAGAGCTCAAGGCAATTGCGACGGTAGGGGACCTGGTGGCCTATGTAGAGCGGGCCACTGCATAGTGGAAAAGGTACGCCCGGGCGGGGCCGCGGCCCCGTCCGGGTTTATGCTGTTTTCCGGCGCACTGCGCCGGGGGAGGAAGCCATGAGACAACTGGAAGAAAAATTGCAGTATCATTACAAAGACAGGGCGCTGCTGGAGACAGCCCTGACCCACTCCTCCTATGCCAATGAGCGCAAGGACAGCTCGCGGGAGAGCAATGAGCGCCTGGAGTTTTTGGGGGATTCTGTGCTGGGCGTCGTGGTGGCGGAGCATTTGTTCCTCCACTACCCGGACATGCCGGAGGGGCAGATGACCCGCCAGCGGGCAGAGCTGGTCTGTGAGCACAGCCTGGTGCAGGTGGCCCGGGCGCTGGACTTGGGGGCCTATCTGCGCCTGGGCCGGGGAGAGGAGCACACCGGCGGCCGGAGCCGGCCCTCCATCCTGGCCGACTGCGTGGAGGCGGTGATTGCCTCGCTGTATTTGGACGGCGGCTTTGCCGTGGCCAAGGCGTTTATTGAGAAGCATATTTTGGCCAACCTGGGGAAGGATACGCCCCAGGGCAGCAGCGACTACAAGACGGAGCTCCAGGAGCTTATCCAGCGCAAGAGCGGCCAGAGCCTGAGCTATCAGCTCCTGTCGGAGAGCGGGCCGGACCACTGCAAGGTCTTTACGGCCCAGGTCTGCTTAAACGGCGAGCCGGTGGGCCGGGGGTCGGGCCGCACCAAAAAGGAAGCGGAGCAGGCCGCAGCCTGCTGCGCCCTAGAGGCCCTGCGCTCATGAGCCCCAAACGCCGGATTATCCCCATCTTCATACCGCACCTGGGCTGCCCCCACGCCTGTGTCTTTTGTGACCAGCGGCGGATTACGGGCAGCTCTGTGTCCATTACGCCCCAAAAGGCGGCGGAGGAGATTGCCCGGGGCGTAGAGAAAAGCGCGCCGGCAGAGGTGGCCTTTTACGGCGGCAGCTTTACCGCTATTGCGCCGGAGGCCCAGGAGGCATTCCTGGCGGCAGCGGCCCCTTTCCGGCGGACGGGCCAGGTGACGGCGATTCGGGTCTCCACCCGGCCGGACGC
>CAZRNK010000160.1:0-5402 GCA_964601435.1 uncultured Oscillospiraceae bacterium
GACCGCCGTCCCATCTACCCGGAAGTGTTCATCTTGTTATTGCAATTTGCGAAATATAAAATTTATAGGATTTCATTTTTTTGTAGCAGGGCAAATAAAATATTCTGCAATTTACGTAAAAGGAGATGTGGACAGATGAAAACAAGGAGATTCAAAAAGAGGTACCTGATAGTCATCGGGGTTGTTGTGCTCCTTCTGGCAGTCTATTACATCATTCCATCCTTTCTGACCAGCAGCAGCTATGCGGCCAGCATCCCCTTTACGGGGCGCTTACTGGACGTCCACAGCGACGAGCTTACGTATATCCGATTTCAGAGCGGGTCGACGGGGCGCTATATAGACTACCGGACGGAAGCAGAGCTGGAAGAAGCGGCCGAGTATCTCAATGCCTTCCGCTACATTGCCTGGGCGCCGGATTTGCCCCGGGGGGCGGGCTGGAGCTACGGCGTTACTTTGGGGTACCCGGACGGGAGCTGGTCCTTCTGCCTGATTGGGGAGCATGGGATTTGCGTAGATGGGATATGGTATTTTGCCCCGTCTGATTATTTCGGCGATATGCTCGATGCCCTGGACGCACTGGAGCCGGAACCGGAGCCGGAGCCGACGCCCCTCCCTGCCTCTAACAGCGATATTCCCATTGCCGTCCGGCCCTCAGACCTGCCGGCAACAGACAGCGACATTGGCCAATAACTGGAACGGAAGATTTCGCAAACTATGACAAAAACGGTCCCAATGGGACCGTTTTTCTCATGCTTTTTCCGATTTTCAGCACCCGCACCAGTTCCGGAGGGCATCCGCTGCATCCTGGACACCGCCGCCCCGGATGGCCAGCCCTTTTTCCACCTCTGCTCCCGGGCAGAGGCGGCGGATGTCGGCCTCGCTGTGGCCCAGGCCGCTCCCCTCATGGGTGCAGAAAGGATAGATTCGCTTGCCGGCAAAGTCATAGTGCTCCAAAAAGGTAAATACCGGCATGGGCATCGTGCCCCAGTAGTTGGGATAGCCCAGGTAAATGGTATCATACTGCGCCAGGCTGTCCGGATTCGCCTTCAGCTCCGGGCGGGCGTCCCGGCGCTGGTCCTCCTGGGCCTGGGCAATGCATTCGTTGTAATCCTCGGAATAAGGCTGGAGGGGCTCAATTTTCAGCATATCCGCCCCTGTGAGCTTTTGCAGCAGCCCGGCGGCCACCTCCGTGTTGCCCACGGGGACACGCCGTAGGGCGCCGCTGAAATAGTTCTCCCCAGCCCTGGAAAAATACGCAATCAAAGCGGGCATTCTCTCTTCTCCTTTCCGTCTCCCCGGAGCCTATTTCCCCAGGCCGGTTAAAAACTCCACTGTCGCCGGGTCATAGTGGGAGAAGAAGAGGCTCTCCCCCTCGTCCAGGGCGCGGATGGCGGCCATATCCGCCTCCGAGAGGGCAAAGTCAAACACATCCAGGTTCTGCTCCATGCGCTCGACATGGGTAGACTTGGGAATGACCACCACATCCGACTGGATGAGGAATCGAAGGGCCGTCTGGGCGCTGGACTTGCCGTATTTTGCGCCGATTTCCTGCAGAACGCCGTTGTTGAAGAAATCCTTGCGCCCCTCGGTAAAGGGGCCCCAGCTCTCGTGCTGGACACCATATTTCTGCATAATCTCGTGGGCCTTGGCCTGCTGCTGGAAAACATGGGTCTCCACCTGGTTGACTGCCGGGGTCACCTCCACAAACTGGCACAAGTCAATCAGCCGGTCTGGGTAGAAATTGGACACGCCGACAGCCCGCACCTTTCCGGCCCTGTATGCCTCCTCCATAGCCCGGTAGGTGCCGTAATAGTCGTTGAAGGGCTGGTGGATAAGCAGCAGGTCAATATAGTCGCTCTGGAGCTTTTGCAGGGACTCGTCAATGGAGGCCTTTGCCTTCTCATAGCCCCCATTGGAAATCCACACCTTGGTGGTCAAAAACAGCTCCTCCCGGGGTACGCCGCTCTTTTTTATGGCCCGGCCGACCCCCTCTTCATTGTAGTAAGCCTGTGCCGTGTCGATGGAGCGGTAGCCCACCGCGATGGCGTCCGCCACGCAGCGCTCGCACTCGGCGGGGTCCACCTGATAGACGCCGTAGCCCAGCTTGGGCATTTTCACGCCATTGTTCAGCGTTACAAATTCCATCTGAAGAATCCTCCTTGCAGCTTTGTTTTCTCGCTTCATAGCCCTATTGTACCCCACAGCGCCTTGACAGGGAAGAACCGATATTGTAACATCGTATTAACCAGAATGCAATGCGAGAAAGGGTGTGCAGGCTTTTGTTAAATCCCCAGCTGAAGGTATTCATGTGTGTGGCAGACTGCGGCAGCTTCAACAGGGCGGCAGAGCGGCTGTATCTCTCGCCGCCCTCTGTCATGAAGCAGATGAACGCCCTGGAAAAGCATCTGGAGCTCCAGCTCCTGGAGCGCACCAACCAGGGCATCCGCCTGACGGCAGCGGGACAGGTCATCTACCGCCATGCCCGGCGCCTGATGGCCGAGTCGGCCAAAGCCATCGAGGAGGCCCGGCAGCAGTCCCGCCTGGCCGAGACCATCTTTTGCATCGGCAGCTCCCTGCTCAATCCCTGCAAGCCCTTCATGGACCTCTGGTACCAGGTAAATGCGCGTTTTCCCGGCTATAAGCTCCACATCGTCCCCTTTGAGGACAACCACCGGGGAATTTTAGAAGAAATCGGCGCCCTGGGGGAAAAATATGATTTCCTGGTGGGGGCATGTGACTCCACGGGCTGGCTGGAGCTGTGCAATTTCTATCCCCTGGGCCACTACCCCATCTGCTGCGCCCTCTCCCGGGAGCATCCGCTGGCAAACAAAACGCGCCTCTCCATTGAAAACCTCTTTGGAGAGACGCTGATGATTGGCCAGCGGGGGGATTCTGCCCAGGTTGATGCCGTCCGGGATGAAATCCTGCGGCATCCGGAAATCCACATTGAGGACACCCATCCGTTTTATGATATTGAGGTATTCAACCGGTGCGCCCAGACCCGCAACGTCATGCTCACCCTCTCCTGCTGGAAAAATGTCCATCCCGGCCTTGTGACGCTGCCTGTGGACTGGGACTACGCCGTCCCCTATGGGCTGCTGTATGCCCGGGACCCGGATGCCGATGTCCTGCGGTTTTTGTCGGTCCTGCAAACCCTCCAGACCGATTAAGCCTGCGGGCGCTCCACCACAACGGTCAGCATGCACAAATCCTCTGTACCTGTATTGACAATGCTATGCGCTGCCCCCATCGGGCAGATATGGCAAACGCCCGGGGAGAGGGCTTCCTCCACCCCGTCGCAGACAGCCACGCCCTCCCCTGAGAGGATAAAGTTGATGTCATCGCTGGTCTTATGCCGGTGGAGGCCGATGGAGCCCCCCGGATGAATGGCGCATGGGATAATTTTCCCTTTTTCGCCCACAAACATTTTGGCTGCAAGGGTTCCTGTGCCCCCGTTCATCCCGGGCACCTCCCGCGCCTCCATTGCATGAAAATCAATCCGCATATAGTCTCCCTCCTCTGCGCCCGGGTTTTCCGGGCGTTTTTTCTATTGTAGCGCCGCCGGGCCGCTTTCACAAGGGATTTTTCATATTGTCCCTCCGCTTCATTTTTTGTTGTCAAGGTACCTTGACATTTTTCACCCGCCGTTTTATAATCGTTAGGTACCTTATAAAACATTTTCGGAGGTCTGACTATGCAATATAACACGTCCTATATCTCCCGCAGCGAGGGGCGGCGGGCAGCGGACAGGAGGCCGGAACGCCGCCGCGGCATGTACCATCTCCACAGTCCGCAATACCCCGCTCTGTCTCCCAACGACAAGCTGATTGTCAATCTCCGCGCCCTGAGCCACACCATCCGGGACCTGTACGAGGGCCGGGAGAGCCAGAAGCGGACGCTGATTTTGCTCCGGGAGTCTGACGGCATCACCCAGCGCGCCCTGACGGAGAAAATGGGCATTCAGCCCGGTTCGGCCAGCGAGGTCATCGGCAAGCTGGTTGCGGCCGGCCTGGTTGCGCGCACCCCTAATCCGGAGGACCGGCGGACTGTGAATCTGCACCTGACGCCCTCCGGCCGCGCCGAGGCGGACAGCGCCTTTCTCCAGCGGCAGCAGCGCCACCAGGAGATGTTCTCCTGCCTGTCCGGCGCGGAGCGGGAAACCTTACTCACCCTTTTGGAAAAGCTGAACGCAGACTGGGACAGCCGCTATCGCGGCGCGACCTCCTCCGGCGGGAAGGAGGCAGGCCCATGTGGAAATATGTAAAGCGCTATCTCTTTTTTGCCATTCTGGCCGGCCTGTTCATGGTGGGCGAGGTAATGATGGACCTCCTCCAGCCGAGTATTATGAGCCAGATTGTGGACGAAGGGGTCCTGGGCCTGAGCAGCGGCGGCGTGGGCAGCCTGCCCCTCATCTGGAAATACGGCCTGTATATGATTGTCCTCGTCCTGTTCGGCGGCTTCTGCGGCGCGATGAACAACATGTTTGTCCACAAGTCCGGACAGAACATCGGCAATGAAATCCGAAAAGACTGCTTTCGGAAAATCATGACCTTCTCTTTTCCCCAGGTGGACGCCTATGGCACCGGAGCCCTGGTGACCCGGGTAACCAATGACATTACTCAGGTACAGAACTTTGTGTCCCAGTTTGTGCGGGGCATGATTCGCACCAGCCTCCTGATGTTTGGCAGTATCTTTTTCATGTTCCGGCTAAACCGGGATTTTGGCCTGATTGTCCTGTGCGCTTTCCCGTTTATTGTAGGCTGCCTCTTTCTGTGCCTCTGGCGGGCAAATCCTTTTTTCACAAAGCTCCAGGCCCAGCTGGACGATATAAACGCCATCCTGCAGGAGGACATCTCCGGCATCCGGGTCATCAAAGCCTGTGTACGGGAAATTTATGAAAAGGTCCGGTTTGGAAAGGCGAACCGGGCGCTCATCCAAACCCAGTTGAAGGTACTCATCATTTTCGCCTTTATGAACCCTGCCGTCAACGCCCTGATGTACATCGTCGTGGCGATTCTGCTGTGGCGCGGCTCTCTGGACGCCGCCGCAGGAACTACGACTCCGGGGGCAATTATGGCAGCCATTACCTATACGACCCAGCTCCTCAACGGCATCCTGATGCTAGTCATGCTTTTCCAGAACATCTCCCGGGGCCTGGCCTCCTGGAAGCGGGTAAAGGAAATCCTGGACAGCCAGCCGGAGCTGACAGACGGGGACTTTTCCGGGGAGACGCCGGAACACGGTGAAATCGAATTTCAAAATGTCTCCTTCACCTATCCCGGCAGCCAGCACCCGGTTCTCAGCCATGTCAGCCTGAAAGTGCACCGCGGAGAAACCGTCGCCATTATGGGCGCCACCGGCAGCGGAAAAACCACCATCGTCAATCTGCTGCTGCGCTTTTA
>CAZRNK010000161.1:0-5394 GCA_964601435.1 uncultured Oscillospiraceae bacterium
TTCTTGACAGCTTCTCTCCCAAAGGCTACTATATCAGTAGCCTGAACAACAAATTTTACAAGTTATAGAAAGGAGGTCTGCATCGCCCTTGACATCCGAAGCAGTTTATGGTCTGTTGCTCCCCTTTGCGGGGACAGCCCTGGGCGCGTCCTGCGTCTTTTTCATGGGAAGGCAACTGAATGAACGCGTACAGCGGGCACTGACCGGTTTTGCCGCCGGCGTCATGGTAGCCGCCTCCATCTGGAGCCTGCTGCTCCCGGCTATGGAGGAGGCCGCCGGCATGGGCGCCCTCGCCTTCGTCCCCGCGGTAGTGGGCTTCTGGCTGGGCATCGGCTTCCTGCTGCTTTTGGACCACGTTATCCCCCACCTCCACCTGGGCAGCCAGGAGGCGGAGGGGCCCAGAAGCCGCCTGCGGAAAACAACCATGCTGGTGCTGGCCGTCACCGTCCACAATATCCCCGAGGGAATGGCGGTGGGCGTAGTGTACGCCGGCCTTTTGTCCGGCGGGGATACCATCTCCGCCACGGCGGCCCTGGCGCTGTCCCTGGGCATCGCCATCCAGAACTTCCCGGAGGGGGCCATTATCTCCATGCCCCTGCGGTCGGAGGGGGTGGGAAAACCCCGGGCCTTTCTCTACGGAATGCTCTCGGGGGTTGTGGAGCCTTTGGGGGCGCTCCTCACCATTTTTGCCGCCAGTCTGGCCGTCCCCGCCCTGCCCTATCTCCTCAGCTTCGCCGCCGGCGCTATGGTCTATGTGGTAGTAGAGGAGCTGATTCCCGAGATGAGCCAGGGGAAGCACTCCAATATCGGCACTGTGTTCTTCGCCGCCGGCTTTACCCTCATGATGGTCCTGGACACAGCTCTTGGCTAAGCCTCCCCGCTCTTTTGTGAAAAACGCCCTTTGACAATCCGGCGGAAAAGGCGTATAGTAAGTACATAAAGTACAGCGTGTGGCAGAAACTGCGTAAATCCGGTTGTTGTCTCACGCTGTATTTTTATGTACAAACCCGCGGCAAAAGACCTCCTCCGGAGGCGATACAATGAAAAGCGTGTGGCCAGAAGGCGTAAATCCAGCTTTCTCTTGGCCGCACTTTTTTTACGCCTTTTTTATTGATTCAATTGATTAAGGAGGAATCTTTATGGAAGCAAAGTCCAATGCATTTTTGGAGACGACGCCTGTAGGCAAATTGATGGGCAAATACGCAGTGCCCTGCGTCATCTCCCTGCTGGTTGCAGCCCTCTACAACATTGTCGACCAAATCTTCATCGCCAATGCAAGCTATCTGGGTTCTTATGGCAATGCTGCCAATACAGTAGTGTTTCCGCTGACCGTAGTGGCCCTGGCTGTCGCTGTGCTGATTGGAGACGGCTGCTGCGCCTTTGTGAGCATCAGCCTGGGAGCCGGCCGGGCAGAGGACGCCCATAAGAGCATCGGCAGCTCCGTTCTGCTGTGCGTGGGTGCGGGCATCGTGCTGATGGTTGTCTATCTGCTGCTCCAGGACCCGATTCTGACCCTCTTCGGCGGCCGCGTCAATGAGGAGACCTTCCAGTACGCAAAGGAATATTTCTTCTGGATTACCCTGGGGATTCCCTTTTACATGTTCGGACAGGCGATGAACCCCATCATCCGCTCCGACGGCAGCCCCAATTTCGCTATGGTCGCCACGCTGGTGGGCTGCGTGGCCAACATCATTTTAGACCCCATCTTTATTTTCATTTTCAAATGGGGCATGATGGGCGCCGCCGTGGCCACAGTGCTGGGCCAGATTCTCACTGCCATTATGTCCATCTGGTATCTGTTCCGCATGAAAGCCGTCCATCTCCACCGGGACAGCTTCCGTCTCCACCCCCGTCTCATGAAGCGCTATCTGCCCCTGGGCCTCACCAGCTTCCTGGCCCAGATTTCCCTGGTCATCTCCATGGCCGCTGTGCAAAATGTCTGTACGACCTACGGCGCGCTGGATCCGGTTTTCGGGCAGACGGAATACGCCCAGATTCCCCTGGCTGTGCTGGGGATTGTCATGAAATTCTTCCAGATTGTCATCTCCATCGCCATTGGCCTGGCCGCCGGCTGTATTCCCGTTGTGGGGTATAACATCGGCGCCGGGCGGAAAGACCGGGCAAAGCGCATCTTCACCTATCTGCTCATTGCGGAGGCCGTCATCGGGGCCATCTCCCTGCTGATTGTGGAGCTGTTCCCCCGGCAGCTCATCGGCGTCTTCGGCGCCGCCAACGAGAGCGCCTATTATACGGACTTCGCCGTCAAGAGCTTCCGCGTCTACCTGTGCATGATGATTCTCGCCACAGTGAACAAGGGCACCTTCATTTACCTCCAGTCCCTGGGCAAGGCCCTGGAATCCACCTTGATTTCCCTGGTCCGGGAAATCATTTTCGGCGTCGGCTTTGCTGTGCTGCTGCCTGTGTTCTTTGGGCTGGACGGGCTGCTGTACTCTTTCCCCGCGTCGGACATTCTCACCTTTGTCATCGCCCTGATTATTATCATCCGCACCTATCGGGAGCTGAACGCCGGAATTGACGGAAAAGAAAAGGAGGCCGTAAAATGAAGCATCGGATTGTTACCATCAGCCGGGAATTTGGCAGCGGCGGACGCACCGTGGGCAAAGAGGTGGCAGAAAAGCTGTCCATCCCCTGTTACGACCACGAGTTGATTGAGCGCCTGGCGGAGGAGAGCGGCTTTGCCAAGGAGTATGTGGAAGCGCACAGTGAGGACGCCGCCCATGCCGGCCGCTTCTCCAACGCCCTGGCAGGCGGTTATACTTTTAATTCATTTTCCGGCCAGGACTACCTGTGGGCCGCCCAGCAGAAGGTCATCCTGCAGCTGGCCCAGGAGGGGCCCTGCGTCATTGTGGGCCGCTGTGCGGACTATATCCTCCGGGATGAGGCCGACCTCCTGCGGGTATTCATCCACGCGGACATGGAAAAACGCGCGGAGCGGATTGTCCGTCTCTATGGGGAGCGCAGCGATGCGCCGGAAAAGCGCCTCCGGGACAAGGACAAGCGCCGGCGGGCCTACTACCAGTTCTACACGGACATGACCTGGGGCGACGCAAGGAACTACCACATCACCCTGGACAGCGGTGCACTCGGCATTGAAAAGTGTACGGAAATCATCGCCGGGGCATACTAATTACCGGCAGAATCTACCGTTTCCCCCCTTGACAAAGTCCTTTTGTCAATGATATAGTGGGGGCAATCAATCTCCATGAGGGAGTAGTCGGCGCGCCGTGTGCGCGCTTCAAGTCAACATTCGGCCCATCGGGCCTGGCTTGGATGAAATGACGAGACTCATGGATAGGCGGAAGGTCTATCCATGGGTCTTTTTTCTTAATTGGGGGTTGAGCGAAAGGAGTGCTTGCAACAACAATGAACGAAGCGTACCCAGACAGCAAGAGAGGCGGGCAGGGAATGAAATTCTATTGCAGCGACGCCGAAGCCGTCCTGGCCGAGGTTGGGAGCAGCCACGAGGGCCTTACCGGCGCCGAAGCGGAGCGCCGCCTGGCGGAAAACGGGCGCAACAAACTGGCAGAGGGAAAAAAGGACTCCCTGATTAAGCGGTTCTTCGGCCAGATGGCGGACCCCATGATTATCATTCTGCTGGTGGCCGCCGCCATCTCCGCCGTCACCTCCGCCTACAGCGGAGAGAGCTTTACCGATGTCATCATCATCCTCGCTGTGGTAATCATCAACGCCATCCTGGGCGTCTACCAGGAGAGCAAGGCGGAGAAGGCCATCGAGGCCCTGCAGGAGATGTCCGCCGCCACCTCCCGGGTGCTGCGGGACGGGAAGATTGTCACCATCCGCAGCGAAGAGCTGGTGGTAGGCGATGTGGTTCTCTTAGAGGCGGGGGACGCCGTTCCCGCCGACGGCCGGATTTTAGAGAGCGCCAGCCTGAAAATTGAAGAGGCCGCCCTCACCGGCGAGAGCGTCCCGGTGAGCAAGTTCATCGACATCATCGACTTAAAGGACGGCGCCGATGTGCCGCTGGGCGACCGGAAGAACATGGTCTACATGGGCTCCACCGTTGTCTATGGCCGCGGCAGCGCTGTTATCACCGCCACGGGCATGGACACCGAGATGGGCAAGATTGCCGACGCCCTGGCCCGGGCCGAGGAAGGCCAGACGCCCCTGCAGCTGAAGCTGGCCCAGCTGAGCAAAATCCTCACCTGGCTGGTGCTGGGCATCTGCGTCGTGATTTTCGCCGTGGGCCTGATTCGCGCCGGCTCCTTCAGCGCGGAGGTACTGCTGGACACCTTTATGGTGGCCGTTTCCCTGGCTGTGGCCGCCATTCCGGAGGGCCTCGCCGCCGTTGTGACCATTGTACTGTCCATCGGCGTCACCAACATGTCCAAGCGCAACGCCATCATCCGCAAACTCACTGCCGTAGAAACCCTGGGCTGCGCCCAGATTATCTGCTCGGATAAGACCGGCACCCTGACCCAGAACAAGATGACCGTGGTGGATTCCTTTGGCGGCAACGACAAGCTCCTGGCCACCGCCATGGCGCTGTGCTCCGATGCGGAGCTGGACAGCGACGGCACCGTCACCGGCGAGCCCACCGAGGCCGCCCTGGTAGTCTGGGCCAACACCCTCGGCCTGCCCAAGACGGAGCTGAAGGCCGCCTATCCCCGGGTGGGCGAGGCGCCCTTCGACAGCATGCGCAAAATGATGAGCACTGTCCATACCGCGCAGGACGGCTTTATCCAGTACACCAAGGGCGCCCCGGATGAGGTGCTGAAAAAATGTATCACCTACCTGAAGGACGGCCAGGTCCTGCCTTTGACCGACGCCGTCCGGGAGGAAATCCTGGCCGCCAACAAGGCCATGGCTGACCGGGCCCTGCGGATTCTGGCGGGGGCGGAGCGGCACTGGAGCGAAAAGCCCGCAGACTTCGAGCCGGCCACCCTGGAGCAGGATTTGTGCTTCATCGGCCTGGAGGGCATGATTGACCCGGTGCGTCCGGAGGTCAAGGACGCCATTGTGGAGTGCCGCGGCGCGGGCATCCGGCCCATTATGATTACCGGCGACCACATCGATACCGCCGTGGCCATCGCCAAGGAGCTGGGTATTCTGGAGGATGGCAAGCGGGCCATTACCGGCGCACAGCTGGACCAGATGAGCGATGAGGAGTTCCAAAAGGAGTTTCAGGACATCGCCGTCTACGCCCGGGTGCAGCCGGAGCACAAGACGCGGATTGTCAACGCCTGGCGCAACGCCGGCTTCGTCACCGCCATGACCGGCGACGGCGTCAATGACGCCCCCAGCATCAAGAGCGCCGACATCGGCGTCGGCATGGGCATCACCGGTACGGACGTAACCAAGAACGTGGCGGACATGGTCCTCACCGACGACAACTTCGCTACCATCGTGGGCGCC